>JAITHD010000266.1 GCA_031280155.1 Treponema sp.
TCCGCAACCTATGGAGGAGCCGTAACCTTTTTTACCGGTTCAGAGCTTTCATTATGGGCCGGCACTTGGAACGCCATCGACCAGTACCTTGACGATCCCCTGATGAATTCAGTGTGGACCAATGCCGTAAGCGCCATCTGTCGCCGACATTCCCCTATCCCGCCGGGCTTCGCTGTGATAACCAGATTTCGACGGTGAATAAAGAGAACAAGCCTTTTACGGTAATGGGTTTACCATATCCCTATTGACGAAATTCCATCAGTTCCCTACTATTTTTCCATGAATGTGGATGAACTTCGCTCAAAATATATTGAATTCTTCAAATCTAAAAATCACGCTCAGATTCAGGGCAAGTCGCTGCTGCCTGATAACGATCCAACGGTTCTTTTTACCACCGCAGGTATGCATCCCCTCGTACCCTACCTCCTTGGAGAAACCCACCCCGCAGGGAAACGACTGGTTGATTACCAGAAATGTATCCGTACCGGCGATATTGAGTCTGTAGGGGATCCGGGGCACCTGACCTTCTTTGAGATGCTCGGCAACTGGTCTTTGGGGGATTATTTCAAAGAAGGGGCTATTACTATGAGTTTTGAATTTCTTACGTCCCCCCAATGGCTCGGCATCCCGCTGGAGAAGATCGGCGTTACTGTTTTTGAAGGAGATGAAACGGTCCCGCGAGATGAAGAGTCTGCGGCGGTTTGGAAGCGTTTAGGGGTCTCTGAAGAACGGATCAAGTACCGTCCCCGATCTGACAACTGGTGGGGACCTGTGGGCGCAACCGGACCTTGCGGTCCAGACTCGGAAATGTTTATTGATATGGGAAAAGAACCCTGCGGACCTGATTGCGGACCAGGGTGTTCCTGCGGGAAATGGCTTGAAATCTGGAATGATGTGTTCATGCAGTACAACAAGAACGCCGAAGGGGGCTATGAACCGCTGAAACGAACCTGTGTAGATACAGGCATGGGAATTGAACGAACTATTACGATCCTTAACGGCAAAAAATCAGTCTACGAGACTGAGATATTTGCTCCAATCATACAGGCTGTGGAAAAGGCAGGGGCTTATGTCTACGCAACTGATCCGGACAAAGATATGTCGGTACGGATAATCTGCGATCATATCCGGGCGTCGGTATTTATCTTAGGAGACCCTAAAGCGGTAAGCCCTTCCAATGGGGGAGCAGGCTATGTATTGCGCCGGCTCATACGGCGGGCAGTCCGGCATGGACGCAAACTGGGTGTTTCAGGAGCGGTTCTTTCACCAATCGCCCAGGTTATTATTGACCAGATGAAAGGTCCCTATCCTGAATTAGCCGAGAATCAGGCTTATATTATACAGGAACTTGATAAGGAAGAGGAAAAATTCCTTGAAACCCTGCAAAAAGGGGAACATGAATTTGAAAAAATGCTTCCTAATCTTTTGAAAGATCCCCGCAAAATTATGTCAGGCCAGGCGGCGTTCAAGCTCTACGATACCTACGGGTTTCCGATTGAGCTTACTGAAGAACTAGCCCGTGAACAAGGCATGACCATAAACCGCGCCGAGTTCGAGGAAGCCTTTAAGCAGCATCAAGCCCTTTCCCGATCCGGAAGCGAACAGCTTTTTAAGGGAGGTCTTGGGGATCAGGGAGAAACGGCGATCAAATATCATACCGCCACCCACTTGCTCCATCAAGCGCTGCGGAAGGTTCTGGGAAATCATGTAGCCCAAAAAGGTTCAAACATCACCGCTGAACGGATGCGTTTTGATTTCTCCCACAACGCTCCTATGACAGCAGATGAAATAAGCAGTGTTCAGAATATCGTAAACGACCAGATCAAACGGAATTTGGGGGTTGCTATGGAAGTAATGAGTTTGGATGACGCTAAGGCTTCCGGGGCTATCGCACTTTTCGGAGAAAAGTACGAATCTCAGGTAAAAGTATATACTATTGGAGATTTCTCTAAAGAAGTCTGCGGAGGACCCCATGTGGAGCGTACCGGAACAATGGGATATTTTCGGATTCAGAAAGAACAGTCCTCTTCCGCGGGAATACGCCGGATCAGAGCGGTTCTGGAATAGAAATAAGTTGGTTATTGTCGTAACCTGAAAGAGATTTCTTCTTTATACTTATAGAAGATACTATAGAGCGGGATGTATATCTTCCCAAGGGATACTACTATGAAACGAGTTGTAAGCGTTATAGGGCTGAGTATGCTTATCGCGGTTATGGGCTTTGCCCAAACCGATCTTCAGCCTGTTGCGATAGTACGGCTTACGAAAAGCGAGCCTATTACAGTAAAGCAGTTGCGGACTGAAGTTGAAGTCATGGAAAAACAGGCGGGACGGAGTCTGAACCGGGAGGAGCGGCGGCAGGTATTGGATGTTATGATTAACGAGCGGCTTGCTATTCAAGCCGCGGAACGGGATAAGATAACCGTATCTGAAAATGAGATAAATAATCAGATTCAGCAGCTTCGGGGCAGTCTCGTGCAGCAGCTTGGACGGCAGCCCACAGACGCGGAGTTTGCGGTTGCCGTGAAAAATGAGACCGGACTTGAGGTGCCGGCTTTCCGAGAGCAGTTTCGGCGGCAGATGATTGTCCAGAAATATCTTCAGTTTAAGAAGGGCAGTCTCTTTAACAGTATCAAAACCCCGACGGAAGCGGACATTCTCAATAATTATAATCTCGCTAAATCTCAATTTGTTCGTCCTGAAACAGTACGGTTTTCCATGATTCAGGTGCCTTTTGGGTCAGATAAGAATAAGGCGAGAGACCTAGCGAACCGTCTTGTACAAGAAATCGGATCGAATCCGTCAAAATTTGATGAAGCTGTGGTAAAAGGACAAGCCCCTAACGCCCAGTATCAAGCCGGCGACGGAGGTTATCTGCCGAGGAATCTCCAAGCCCAGCAGGTAGTAGGAACGGAATTCATAAACGCCGCTTTTTCTCTGAAACAGGGAGAAATATCAAAACTAATAGAAGGGGTCAGCGGTTTTCAGATCATCAAAGTTACTGAAATGTATGAGCAGAAAAATCTTGCCTTAGACGATATATTCCAGCTTGGAACCCGAATGACTGTGCGGGATTATATCGGGAATATGCTGTTTCAGCAGGAACAGCAGAAGATTTTACAAACAGCTTCTAACGAGCTGATAGAAGAATTAAGAAGGGGAAATCCGTTTCAGATTATGGAAAATAATCTGAACTGGTAAAACGCTATGGCGTCACGAAGAAAGGGTCGAATTCTGGCGTTTCAGGCGCTTTATTCCTGGGACGTTAATCGCGGATCCCCAGGGGAGATTTTGGATTTCTCCTGGCTGGAACATGAAAAACGAGAGGCTTTGGGAGAAGGGGGAATCGCTGATTTTTCCCGGCTTTTAGTGGCCGGTACTATCGAGAATATCAAAACCATAGACGCTACGATCCGGGCGCATCTGAAAAACTGGGATTTTTCTCGGGTAAAGCGGGTTGATCTGGCAGTTTTGAGGATGAGTACCTATACCCTTATGTTTCAGACTGATATCCATCCGTCGATTGTTATTCATGAAGCTATCGGAATATGCAAAGAGTTCGGCGCTGACGACTCCTACCGTTTTGTGAACGGCGTTCTTGACGGCATCCGAAAAACCCTGCAAGACCCTCTATCTTCGCTTGAAAAGGAGTGATTATGGCTATTCCTATACCAAAACTGAAACAAAAAGAACCTCTTAAAAAGCCTTCTATCCTTTTAATCGGCGCCTTAGGGCTGGTTCTTGCGCTTTTGGCTGGAGGAGGGGTTTATTTTTTTGCCTTTCACAAGAGAAACGCCGGCTCTGCCGGAGACGGCGAAGCCTTTTATCGGGAACTGGCTGATTTTGACGGTCTTCTGGTAAAAAGCGAAAGTTTTGAAAAACCTGAAACCCTCAACCGCAGGTTAGACAGGCTTGAACGAAACGCTTTGAGCGTTGAATCCCATCTGTCTATTCTTAAACGCCGGCGGCTTCTCGCCCGTCAGGATTCCCGTTTTGTCCTCCCTTACCAGAAAGCCGCTCAGGAAGCGGCTGAAGCCATCCCTTCTTCGGAGGCTTTGGCGGCGATTGCGGCGGAAGCGATCTTGCTGAATCAGCCGGTTCTGGAAGAAGAAACTAAGGCAAAAATCCGGCGGTACAGCGCCAGACTGTCTGAACCGAACTTGAAACCTTTGGCGTTAGGCTTATATATCATTCTAGGAGACCTGAGGGATTCCGCAAAAGCTGAGACCATTCCCAATAAGAAAACGCTTTTTTCAGCGGTTGTCCCGGAAACCCGGACAAGCAATACCGGGTCATTGAATCTTGATTTAGTGATTAACTTACTGCTTTTGCAGATCATGCAAAACGATACCGCCGGAGCATCAATACAGATAAACAATCTGCTTCATAACCCTCGGCTGGTATCTGAACATCCAGAGCTGGTTCAGCTTGGGGCGGAATTTTTCTATGATTTCGGCAGCCCTCTTCAAGGGGCTGAACTATTCGCCCAATTTTCCGACGAGAGGAGCATAGCTCGTCAAGCGGACGCGCTGTGGCTTTCCGGCTACCCTTCAGGAGCGAGGAATCTATGGAATCTCCTTCTTTCGCCGGAACAATCCGGACCGGGCGATTCTGATTCCTCTCCGGCAATCAGTGCCCGGAGTCTTTATAATCTTGCGGCTACTACCGAGAACCTTGGGGAAAAACGCGCCAATCTATATAAATTTTTAGAAGAATTCAGCGGCGTCACAGATAATAACGATCAGTCCTATTATATTTTTGGAACTATTTATTACACTCGTCTGCTGGACCGAACCCAAAGCATTGAGATTCTTGAAAAAGAGCAAACCCTCCGCCATCCGCTGCTCGACTTAGAACTGCTGCGCCGACGGGGAGAAACATGGACCTTAGATAAAACAATAGCTGAAACATGGCTTCTTGTGAACCGGTATGCAGATGATCCCAGAATATACCAATGGGCTTGTTATTTTTTTGATCTCCAGCGGCGGCATGAGGAAACCGCACAGCTTATAACAGAGGCTGGATATAGGCGGGTTACGGGTCCTTGGATAGATTTTCATGACAGTCTGCGTTTAATTCGGGAAGGCCAGCTTGAAGCCGCTGAACAACAGCTCAAAGCTATTGTTCAGCCTGCGTTCATCTGGCAAGTTACCGCCAATATTGGACGAATTCTGGAAATTCAGCGCGATCCCGGGGCGGCATTGGAATATTATGAAATTGCGGCAGCCTTGGTTAAGGAAAAAAAATCCGCCGCAAAGATACAGTTCAGAAAGAGCCATTGTTTCCGAGCCCTTCATCAGGAACAGGAAAGCCGAAACGCCCTGGAACAGTCCATCCAGCTTGACCCTGAGTATCTCAGCGCCAGCCTGGAAATTCAAAGAGCCCCCCAGCAGTAAGCTAATCACGCCATGCTATAATACCCCCCTTTCAAGTCTTGTAATGTTTACTATTATTATGGCATACTAATGATATGCCAATAAAGATTCCTATGGCTTTGCCCGCATATAATGCGTTAAAAAAAGAGAATATTTTTGTAATGGCTGACGTCAGAGCTGATCATCAGGATATTCGGCCTCTTAAAATAGCCATAGTCAACCTAATGCCTACAACAGTGGACACAGAAATACAGTTGCTTAGACTGCTAAGTAATAGTCCTTTGCAAGTGGATATCACCCTTTTGAGTATGGGAAGTCATGTGTCCCGCCATGCGCCCCAAAGACACCTTGAGATGTTTTACCTTAATACCGAATGGATACTGAATTCCCGATTTGACGGAATGATCATAACCGGCGCTCCGGTGGAAACCTTAGCTTTTGAAGAAGTAGATTACTGGGACGAGCTTGCGGCGGTACTGGATTATTCATCTGAACGGGTATGGTCAACCCTGCATATCTGCTGGGGCGCTCAAGCCGGACTGTATCACCGCTACGGCATATCCAAGCGGGGCTTGGCTCAGAAATTATTCGGGATTTTTTCCCATCGGGTAAAAGAACAGCATACCCCGCTGTTTCACGGCTTTGACGACGAGTTTCCCGCGCCTCAGTCCCGGCATACCGAGAGCGATCAGGATGCTATTGCCGCGCACCCGGCGCTGACTATCCAGTCTGAATCTCAGGAAGCAGGGGTTTTCATTGTAACCGCCCGAGAAGGACGGGAAATTTACGTTACAGGACATTTAGAATACGATCCCCTCACGCTTGACCGAGAATACCGTCGAGACCTTGCCAAGGGGCTTTCCATTGGGGTTCCTAAAAACTATTATCCTAAGGACGATCCGTCTCAAACTCCGGTAGTCCGCTGGCGGGCTCACGCACATCTTTTCTTTTCAAACTGGCTCAACTGCGTGTATCAGGAAACTCCGTATAATCTGGAAAATCTGTAAAAACCAGCAGGGCGAAGATTCGCCCTAGGGCTATTTTTCCATTTCTATTCGTTCAATACGTTCTTTCCACTGATTATCCTCAAAGTATAGGATATATGCGCCGATCTCTTCAAACTCAATTCTGAATTCCCGATCCTGCGCCCACCCTAAGCGATAGAGAGGGTTCACATTGCCCACAATGCCTAGTGCGCCGTATACGTCAGCTTCTTTTTCTTTTGTGTATACACTGCCTTTAACGCTGTATAATACTAACGACGGCGCTTCAGTATAGACCGAACCGAAAGACGCGCAAGCAGTATAACTGTTATTAAAAACCGGAGGACTGTTGCATTGGGCAAGGGCTTCATCCTTATGAATCGAATATATATAGTAAAGACCGCCTTCGTACTGCTGTTGATAGATCAAGAAATGGTTGGTAGGATAGAAATCTATAAAAGCATACTTTATATTTCTGCCGTAGCCGTAAAACGTGTTCCACCAGGTTTTTGATTTATTATCCGCCATAATAATGAGGGCAGGACCGTATCTTTTAATATTGGGATACTTCATAATTGCGGTATATTCCTGATTCAGTAATTGCTGATAATAATTGCCGCTTTTACTGTTAGTATTCCAATCGCCATAGAAAGAATACTCTGATAAATCCCTTGTTTTAATAAACCCAATAAGCCCAAAATCAGAAGAAACCACATACAGCCAATCTGCCGCATCCTCTAATCTAAACAAGATAACCTCAGTGTTGGTAATCTGTTTATATGAACTGCTGAGATTAGGCGCGGTATACACATTAATACTGTCAATACGGTAAGCGTAGCCGTTTGCGGCTAAATCATCTTTAGTAATAATAGTCCCGTTAGGCAGCGGAACTTCATGAATAATTTCTTCGGTCTTTTGAGCCTCAGCGCCGCTGCTTGTTTCATCAGGAACAGCCATTTCCGGTTTTATACTGTTATGTACAGGAGTCGAGGTTTCTTTTTTATTGTTATTAGTACACCCATATAATACTATAAAAAATACTATTATAAGATATTTCATAGAAACTCCTTTTAATTAAACCATCCTGTTCCTAATACCGCACTGTTTGTTCCTAATCCGCAACGGCTTAGGCGCAACCTAAGCCTGCTGGAATCCAGCCGCTCAAAACGTCTGTTTCCAGCGATTACCGAGAGCAATGCCCTTTCATTGGGGATCAGGTACGCCCAGCTCGCCGAGAGCCTGGGCAACAATACGAGCATCGTCCTTGTTAAGACATGTCGCTGTAACTGAAAACTTCGTTGTCCCGTCTTTCCGCATATACGCTCCAACGTAATCAACCCCAAGGGTCACCTTTTTATTTCCTAATACCAACTGTAATGATACTTCCTGAGCCATAGTTTTTCCTTTCACCATTTAGTATATATGATGTACTATCCTAATACTCTTATTTTATGTATTTTATTAAATAATTATATCAAAGTCAATTATTTTAACCTATTATTTACCCAATCAAAGTCCGGTCCTGAAGGCGTATATCCCAAAGGAGGCCTAATTTGGAACCCTTTGAGGCTATTGATCCTTTGAATAAGGCTGCTGAAACGTTTTTGGGAATCCCTTATATATTTCCTTACCAGCGTCTCGTTGTTTCAAATATCCTTGAAGCAGCGGAAGCCGCGAATATTCCCGTCAGATGGACGAGGGATTCTGAACCGTCCGCCAGGAATGTTCAAAGAAAATCAGAATTTTCGGAACAAGACCAGATAAACCAAGGACGGCAAATCGTGGTATTGCCTACTGGCGCGGGAAAATCCCTCTGTTTCCAACTGCCGTCAATGATGCTTGCAGGGATAACGCTGGCGGTGTATCCTACGTTATCCCTGATGGCGGATCAGGAACGGCGCTTGCGGGCACAGGGCTTTACGCCGTTGATCCTGCGGGGAGGTCGCGATAGGGAAGACCGAAAGCGCATCTGGGAAGAACTGGATTCAGGTAAAAGCCGGTATGTCATCGCTAATCCAGAGGCGCTGCTGATTCCGCAAACCCTGAAAAAGCTGGAAACCTTAGGGCTTGTCCATATTGTGATCGATGAAGCCCACTGCGTCAGCGAATGGGGAGAAACCTTCAGACCGAGCTATCTGGAACTTGCAAAGATTCTTGACGCTTTAAAGGTTCCCTTAGTAACTGCTTTTACCGCTACCGCCTCAGCGCTGGTATTGGAAAAGATAGAAACCCATATTTTCGGCGGCGTTAAAGTCCGCAGGATTATCGGAAATCCAGATAGAACCAACATAAGGTATGAGGCATTAGGCGCCATTCTGCGGGATTTAGCGGTCCGAGACCTGCTTCTTAGGAATTTGGGACCCGCTCTTGTATTCTGTTCTTCCCGTATAGGAGCGGAAAGCCTCGCCAGATACCTCAAAAACGAACTGCAAGAAAAAGAAATCCGGTTTTATCACGCCGGATTAAGCCGTCAGGAAAAAACCAGCATAGAGGACTGGTATTTTAACCATCCTCAAGGTATTTTAACCGCTACCTGCGCTTACGGAATGGGAGTAGACAAGCCAAACATACGAACTGTGATACATCGGGACTGCCCGCCTTCAGTAGAAGCCTATATGCAGGAATCAGGACGAGCCGGCAGAGACGGTCTTCCCGCCCAAGCAATACTGCTCTGGAACGACGCCGATAGGGAAGTCTTGAAGCTCATCCAATCTGAAGCCTCTAAACTGCGGTTTTCAAAATTGGTCAAGTACGCCCGAAATACCACCGAATGCCGGCGCGGGGCCCTGCTGAAACTTCTTGATTACGAAGGCATCATCGAAGAACCTGCATCGGGCTGCTGCGACGTGTGTGAAGGCAGAGGATCCGCGGTATTTCGGGAAGAGCCGAGCCTCCTCGATTTTTTCCGTCGGAACCAACGGCGCTATACGGTCTTTGAAGCCGCTCAAGTCTTATCCCGCCTTGAATCGCCTCGCTGGTCTTGGGACGATGCAAAAACCGCGATACAGCAGCTTATCAGGAATAATAAACTCCGGCGTATTACGCATATTCTGTGGAAGGATAAACTAACCATAC
>JAITHD010000040.1 GCA_031280155.1 Treponema sp.
GAAGAAAACAGCACTCCCCGCTCCGCGGCGGGTCCGTCGTAAGGGGTTTCAGGATAATCGGAAATCCGTATATTCCCGGCTTCAAGACTCTCTTGTATTGATTTGAAGGTAATGTTGTAATCCCCAAGACCGGTTTCATCGAATTCCCGGCGTTTGGCGTAACATGGCGAAACCGCCGCTATTTTGTGTTCCCGGTACTGAGGATAGAAGCGTTTGATCATCTTCATGGTATGCCCCATAGGGCTGTCCACCGGTGCGAGATAGGGAATGAGTTCGGGACGATAGATTTCTATGAAGGTTACTAAAGACGGACAAGGCTGGGCTATAACAAGGGGGGGATTTTTATTTTTCCGGTACGCCGCATAGGATTTAACGGTCAATTCCGCGCCGAAACTCACGTCGAACACTGCTTTAACGCCCAGTTTTTTTAAGTAACTGTTGAATCTGAGGTATTCGCCGGCAAAGGTTGCGGCGATAGCCGGGGCGGTGACCGCGATAATGGGGGTTCCGCTTTTCAAATCCTGCATACATTGGTCAAAATCGTCAATCCCTATCCGGGCTTTGTGGGCGCAGACCTGGACGCACTCTCCGCAGCCGATACAGAGCTTCGGATTGAAGTTGACCGCGTTCCCGGAACCGTTATTGCACATTTTAACCGGGCACGCCATGATACAGCGATGGCAGTTGACGCATTTTTCCTCGATAACTTTGATTACCGGACGTAATTGCTTAAGCATAATGTTCCCCATAATAAGTTTATCTTAACTTTTTAAGTATAGAAGAAAACCCCTGTGAAAGACAATATGGGTTCAGCAGGTCTTATTTTCCCCAAAAGGAGCGGCTTTAATTTGCGGTGCAGGGAGTCTTGTTCCAGATATATTGGCTCGTCCCCTCCGCTTTGTTGCAATGGGAAAAAATCCCGCCCCCATAGGCGGCGGCTATAAAGCAGTACGGCACAGACGCTGCACCGTGCCGCTTTTGTATAATTTGTGGTCCAGTTCCATGGAACGAGGCTTTAGTTCCCTTAGCCTCAAAGTTGGTTCTGCGGCGGGAAAGGAAGGGGAATATGGCGCGGGGCGGTGAGTCCGTATACAATAGGGAGCGGTAAGCTGTCTTGGGCGGTTGGGAGGACGAAACGGTCTCCCAGCAATGGACCGCCGGAGTCAAAACGATTTAGACCGGGCTTACTGCGCTCAATACCTTGCCTGTCTACCGCCATGGCTGGCGCAATGTTGTAGATCAAATTTAGTCTTAGGCACGGGGTAGCTGATAAAACTGCCCGGCGTCAACGGTATACGTCCAATTCACCGGCAATACATGAAACCGGTTTGGTTTCGCCTTCAAGGACTATGAGAAGTTCCCCTTGGGGACCGATGCCCCGCAAAACGCCTTCTATAGAAACTGTTGAATCTGGGGGACCGGGAATAAACCGCACTGGTTTATTCCGCATATAAAGCCTGTCAAGAAGTTGGGTCCGCCACTGGTCGTCGTCAGGGACGGTAATGATCTGATACAGTTCGGCAAGAATTGTTTCAAGCAGCGGAAATCGGTCTTCTGAGCGGATATTTGATGACTTTTCGTCGCAGCCCAAGGCGATACTGGTGGCTTTCTCCCGCAAGGCTTGGGGAAATTGAGTCTGAGCTAGGTTCACCCCAATGCCGATATACACAACCCCGCTGTTTCCTTCAGTGAGAATCCCAACGGCTTTTCGAGAACCTATCATAATATCGTTAGGCCATTTGACCTGCACTGATTCCCGCAGGGATAGACCGCGGTTTTTCACAAAATCTTCGATAGCAAGAGAAACCGCCAATCCAGTCTTGAGGGTCAGGACCTTGGGCATAACGGCATAGCCGGCGTAGCGCAGCAGAATGGTAAAAAACAGATTTTCTCCTTTATGAGCCGTCCAGGTCCGTCCTATTCTGCCTCGGCCTGCGTTCTGAAAATCCGCAATAATCACGGTTCCGTGAGGTTCGCCCCTCTCGGCTAAGATTCGGGACACATCCATAGTGCTTGAAACCGTGTCTTCATAAAAGAGAGAAGCCCCAAAAGGATTCACAAGTGAAAGTTTTTTCATAAATTCCTGTACAGCCTTGTTTACCGCCCTGTTGAAATAAAATAGCTAATAATAGTATCATAGTAAATAAACATTCGTCAATGTTAGGAGCGGAATAGGTTAGTATGCGTTTAGTGTGTCTTGATCTTGAAGGGGTATTGGTTCCCGAAATCTGGATTGCCTTTGCTGAAGCCACAGGAGTCGATGAATTCCGGCGAACTACCCGAGATGAGCCGGATTATGATAAGCTTATGCGATTTCGTATTGATCTGCTTAAACAGCATGAATTTATCCTTGCGGATATTCAGCGGGTTATCGGAACCCTGGAACCCTTGGAAGGAGCTGTTGGATTTATTAATGCCTTGCGGGAAAAAACCCAGCTTGTGATCCTGTCAGACACATATCAGGAATTCGCCCAGCCTCTTATGGCGAAATTAGGGTATCCTACCCTGCTCTGCAACCGTCTTATTGCCGGTCATGACGGAAGGATTACCGGATACAAGCTTCGGCAGAAAGACGGTAAAAAAGCGGCGGTTAGGGCTTTCAAGTCTCTTAATCTCGAAATTTTTGCCGCAGGAGATTCGTTCAATGATCTGACTATGATCAGAGAAGCTGACGCAGGCTGTCTGTTCAGAGCCCCTCCGGCTATCAGAGAGGCTTGTAAGGATATCCTTTGTGTGGATATGTACGATGAACTTCTCGCAGAGATAACGGTTTTTCTTGAGCCTTAGCGAAATGTACGTCAATCCTCTGTTTCAGCGGCTTTCTCTGCTCACCGGTTTAGAGGTTTTGCATGACCTTACTCGTACTAAGGTAATCGTGTTCGGACTAGGCGGCGTGGGGAGCTGGTGTGCTGAGGCGCTGATACGATCCGGCATCGGAAATATCAGCATTGCAGATTCCGATACAGTATGCGTTACCAATATAAACCGTCAAGTCCAGGCTACGAGCCTTACTATCGGACAGTCTAAGGCGGAAATTCTCAAGAAGCGGCTTGCGGAAATTCATCCTCAATGTAAAATCAGCGCTTTTGGAAGGGTTTTTTCCAGAGAAACCGCGGATACTTTCGGCATTGAACAGGCGGATTATGTTATTGACGCTATCGACAGTCTGACTTACAAGCTCGATCTCATTGAATACGCCTGTCATGGGGGAAAAACCTTTTTTTCTTCTATGGGCATGGCTCAGAAACTTGATCCTACCCAGCTTAAAACTAAGGATATCTGGGAAACCAAAGGCTGCCCCCTTGCCCGGCTTGTACGGTCAGGCTTACGGAAACGGGGCTTTACCGGTCATTTTACAACGGTATACAGTCCTGAACGGCTGCCGCTCCATAGGGAAGCAGAAACCTCCTGCGGTTCGTCTCAATGTCTCTGTCCTTCTCACCGAGGGGAAACCGTCGAATGGTGCGGTTCCAAAAAAGTGATCAACGGCAGTGTTGTAACTGTTACCGCAACAGCAGGTATGATTTTAGCGAGCCTCGTGATTCAGGACGTTTACGCTCGGTATGAACATGGAAGGAGTCATGAGTAATCGGTTTCTCCGCAAGGCTCAAGCAAGCAGGATAGTGCAGAAGCTGGTTGCCAAGGCGGTGCTTGAACGGAATCTTGTGAATAATGGGGATCGGATCCTCATAGCCGTCTCTGGCGGCAAAGATTCAACGGTTCTCTCCTGGGCGCTTTCGGTTATCCGAGCGGAAATCAAGAAGGATTATGAACTGCAAGGGCTTCATATTTCCAGTGATTTTTGCGCTTGCTGTAAAAAATCCGTCCTTGCCCAGCAGCTTGAAACCTGGGGCATCCCTTTTACCGATCGCTTCGTGCCTGTCATTGGACGGCTCAAAGCAGGAGAAAAAATGAACTGCTACTGGTGTTCTACCCAACGCCGAACCGAATTACTGAAATACGCGGTGGAACATCGTTTTAATAAAATCGCCTTGGGTCATCATCTTGACGATATTATCGAAACCTTTTTTATGAATATGTTTGCCAAGGGAGAACTGTCGGCAATGCCTATGTTTCTTGGGTACCGCAAATATCCGGTCAGTCTTATCCGTCCTTTAGGGTATGTTGAGGAGCGGCAAGTCATAGCCTGCGCTGGGGAAAAAGATATCCTCAAAGCGGTTTGTACCTGCCCTTATGGGATACATTCTCAGCGGCGAGACATACGCAGGCGTATCGCTGAGTTCACCGGTAATTCCGGCGCGGTAAAACGCCGTATCTTGCAAGCCCTCTCGTCAGGAACGATTGATATGCTCCACTCAACATAACCTAATCCGCTGCTTTCATAGAATCCGCCATTTTGATGTTGTTCAGTTTTTTCAGCATGAACAAGTCTACTCCTGCGGAGAAAATTAAGGTAATCAAAGCGGAAAGCCCAAAACTCAAGGGAGCGATGTTCCTTCCAAACATGAGATCCGGATTTTCCGCAACGCTGATAATGAAGCGGTGCAGCGGAATTCCTAAGCCTAAGCCCGCAAGGGCCCCAAAGATACTGAGAACCGTTATTTCCCGAAATATATACGCCGCGGCTTCAGAACGATGAAACCCAAGGACCCGCAGGGTCGCAATTTCCCGAGTCCGTTCATTGATGTTGATATTAGTCAGATTGTACAGTACGATCATGGCAAGCCCCCCGGCCGCAAAGATGAGAACCAATACCACAAAGCCGATGCTGTTCAGCAAATTATTGTAGGACTTCTGGGTCTGAGCCATGAAGTCCGCAGACATCACAGCCTCCGCCGCAAGCACTGCGGCGATGAGCCTATCCTGTTCTGTCTGTTCCTGAGCGCCGGTATTGGCGAAAATAGTTCGGTACGAAAGGTCGCCGCCGAATTCATTGCTGTACCCTCGATGCCCTAAGTAAACGGTAACGCCTACATAGTTTTCAGTGACGCCCGAAAGGGTAAAGGAACCCCGAAGTCCTTTAGCGTTTTCCAGGGTAAACGTATCTCCGACTTTAAGATTGAACTGTTCCGCTATCTTTTCCGTAAGAATTACCTGGGTATCGGAAAACAAAAGAGGACGTTTAGTCCGTCGATCCCGCAGATTAATAAAATTCGGCAGGGTTTCAGGATTTTGAGGAACCAGAATCCCAATGGCAAGTCGTTCATTCCCTTTGATAATGTATCCCGATTCACTGTGGAGCAGAAGCCGTCGATTCAAAAGGTTCGGATGCTCCCGAAATGTCTCATCCCTGAAGTCTTCCCGCAGCTCAACCTGAAGATCATACTGTAAAATATCGTTAAACTGAGTTCTGGCAATATCAATCATCGAATCCCGCAGTCCAAAACCAGCCACCATCAAAGCGGTACATCCTGCAATACCGGTAATAGTCATAAAAAAATGCTTTTTCTGGCGGATAAGGTTTCGGGCGGTAACTTTATGAGTAAATTTCATCCGATTCCAGATGAAGGGTATATATTCAAGAAAAATCCGCTTTCCTGATTTGGGAGGCCGGGGAATCATAAGAAACGCGGGCTTTTCCCAAAGGGAATGATAACAGGCGTACATGGTAGCTCCCATCGTACAGGCTAATACCAGTCCGCACGCAATAAGTCCAAAAGTCCAGTTAAATTCAGTTACCAGCGGGGGCAGTCGATACATCGTAGCAAAGGCGTTGTAAATGATGAGGGGCAGTCCCTGAAAACCGCATAGCATACCCACTGCGGAACCAAGGACCCCGGTTAATCCGCAATAAACCAAATACTTACTGAGAATAGTCCGTTTTTGATACCCCAGGGCTTTTAAAGTGCCGATCTGAATCCGTTCTTCCTCTACCATCCGAGTCATAGAGGTAAGCGCTACCAGCGCGGCAATGAGAATAAAGAATATAGGAAAGACCTTAGCGATATCCTCAATTTTTTCTACATTAGACTTGTAATACCTACAGCCTACATTGGCGTTGCGATCCAGCACATACCATTGAGGTATGGGAATAACACCGGCGGTAATGCTTTGCCTTGCCAGCTCAAGCTGTTCGTCAACATCTAGTAATGCCGCGTCCGCTTCTTCCAGTTGAGTCTTGTATTCTGTTTCCCCTGCGGCAAGCCGGTCCCGGGCATCCGCAAGCTGGGCTTTTTCAGCGGTAATTTTTGCTTCCGCTTCAGCCAGATCCTGTTCAGCTCGGGCAAATTCCTGTTCCGCCTGTTTTTTGCCTGTTTCAAGGGCAGTCCTGAGCTGCTGTAGTTCCCGTTCTTTTATGCCTATCGTTACCGCTCCTATGGTATACGCTGTAAGCCCCGCTTCATATTCAGCGATTCCTTCCCGCATTTTAGCGGTTTGAAGCCACATATTCCGGGCTTTTTCTATTTGAGGCTGGACCGCATCGAGTTTGGCTTTACTTTCGGCAAGGGTCTTTTTTGCCGCCGCGATTTCGGTCTCTCCCGCTTTCAGAGCCGCTTCATTATCCGCCAATTCCTTGGCAAGGGACTGGCGTTTCGACTCAAAGTCAGCCCGGGCTTCAGCAATCTTGGCTTCCGCAGCCGCCAATTCCGCTTCACCTGCGGACACTTCCGCAGCGCCGGCATCCAATTCCTTTCGAGCCGCCTCAAATTCTTGATCCGCCGTGGTTTTAGCGGTTTGATAGTCTGCCTCCGCTTCAGCCAGCTTTTCTTCCGTAAGCCCTCCGGCTTCTATAATAAGCTCTTCTCGGCGGATCTTTGAACGTTCAAGCCCTAAAAATTCGATTTTAGTTTTTGCCTTGTCTACCGCCTCTTGGTAAGGCTGAGTAAACCCGACAAGAGAGGCAGCGTCTTTTATGGTAATATAAAAATCCGTATACGCCGGCAGGGTATAACAGGTTTCTGAAACATATATGATCAGTCCAAGCCGCCCGTTGCCAATGCCGCTCGGTTCCCGGTCAGCGGCAATGTACAGGGGGCTTTTAACGATTCCTGTAACTGTGTATTGAGTCTCGGCGTATACTTCATCTAAAGTTTTAAAATCACTGTATTCCAGATTTTCTTCGGTTATCGTAAGCACAGTCCCAACTTCGATAGATGCGAAATATCCACCGCCTTGCTGGGCAAGACATTCTTGAGGGTTCATAGGCAGCCTGCCTGTGAGCAGTTCCAGGCGATTAACAAAGTCTTGCTGATGCATCTGTTCCAAAGGAAGTCCATAAATCCGAGTAACCAAATCTTCGCCGGCGGAAGTCTTGATGAGCGCGTCTGTAACATACCCGGGAAGCACCAAAGCAACCTCTGGAAGGGTCCTGACGGCTTCAGCGTCGTCCAAGGTTAATCCCAAGGTTCCCTTGATAAAAATATCCATCATATTAGTCTGGTCAAAATATCGATCTAAAGAAAGTTTCATGTCTGGAGTAGTGGCAAGCAGTCCTGCAAGAAACCCTACTCCCAGAGCGACGATTGCAAAAATCGCCACAAAACGCCCTAAACTTCTCCGAATTTCCCGGAATATGGTTTTAACGTATGTCTTGCCCACTATCACACCTCACCATTCTATTTGGTTTACCGGCAGAGGATGCAGATTCTGTTCCAAACTGAGGATTTTACCGTTTTTTATGTGAATGATCCGATCCGCCATTTGAGCGATTGCCTGATTATGGGTGATCACAATAACGGTTTTACCGGTTTTATGGCAGCTGTCCTGGAGAAGCTGGAGAATATGTTTGCCGGTTTGATAGTCTAGCGCGCCGGTAGGCTCGTCGCAGAGCAGAATTTTGGGATTTTTAGCCAAGGCCCGGGCAATAGACACCCGCTGCTGTTCGCCGCCGGAAAGCTGGGCGGGAAAATTATGCAGCCGGTTCCCAAGACCTACGGCAATCAATGTTTCTCTGGGATTATAGGGGTCTTTGCATATTTCCGACGCAAGTTCCACATTTTCCAGAGCCGTCAGATTCTGGATAAGATTATAGAACTGGAATACAAAACCCACATCATAGCGCCGATAATCCGTCAGGGACCTCTCGTCCAAGCCGCTGATTTGCAGATTATCTAAGATAATAACGCCGCTGTCGCAGGAATCCATTCCTCCCAGCATATTAAGGAGCGTCGTCTTTCCCGCGCCGCTGGGTCCCACAATCACACAAAATTCCCTTTTTTCTATTTCAAAACTCATATTATCAGCGGCAATAATCTTATTTTCACCCATCACATAGTATTTGCATACCTTTCTAAATTCAATATAACTCATGCTTATATACTATACCACGGATAGAAACTAGGGACTAGTGATTAGCATATTGGTTACTATGTCAACACAGGCAGCAGCCGAATGTCTTTTGCATGAATGAAAGTCCCAAACTAAAAAATCCGAAAGGCGTATATTTAGATGGATATTCATAAAAATTTTTATTTTATTCTTATACATTTTAAAAAATGTATGTTATTTATTAACTTATATATTTAATAAATTTTTTAGTATATTTTTATATAAATAATAATATTAAAACTAATATATATAATACATTATAATATATATAATACTATACTATTTTTATAAATTAAAAAATAGTATAAAAAAAATATATTTTTTATATACTATATAATGTAAATTATTAGTTTTAGATTCGACAAGTTTAACTGGTGATAATGTATATTCTGTCTACCGACGCCCTTTTCTCAAAGCCTAGTCTGCTTATGCGCCGCCGCGTCGGGGCGTACTGCGCCCGCCCGGCGGGGCGACCCCTTCTTGCGAAGAAGTATGGCTGGAGCTTGAACCTCATATTTTTATCGCTGAAAACTGGCGGCAGACCTTGAAAAAAAAGCTTGTACAGGCGCGGATATTGGCAAAAGCCGGCAGCGTCATCTATCTGCTGAGTGATACGAATTTATTGAATAATGAGAGTTTCTGCAATTTTTATACGATCCTTTGCAGTCATTTCCGGAATCCAAAAACCGCCACAAATGCAGCGATGAAAACTATCGATGCCGCGAAGAATGCTAATTCAATCTTATAATCTGCAAGTAAAGAAAAAGCAAGCATACCTAGAATTGAAGAGATACTGGTGAGAGATGATATGACTGATAGCGATGTAGCCTTACTTTGATCAGGTATGTCTTGATAAAGATACCCATAAGTCAAAATATGAAATAAAACCCAAACAGATGCATGTAATGCAAAGCTGAAAGCTGAAAGCCACCATGTGTGGAGCAAAGCGGCTATTGCCACGAAAATACTGGATGCTAAAAGAGTTATCGGGAAGTATTTTCTTGTTCGGAGACGATTCCTAATGGAACGTGAAATTAACCTGTAGCAAGCGTCCCTAATCTGATAAATACCCAAGCATATCCCAGAACCCATATAAGACGATCACTTTGTTTTGCTAGAAAGAGCGGCTGCCAGAGGTTGTCTATCCCCGAAACCGCTGTAAAACCAATGATTAATGGAAATATAAGCTCCCATTGTCTGAAATCATTGCCTGCAAAGAAACCCTGAGCAGTCCTGATAATTTCTTTAATGTCTGGAATGAGTTTTACCGGACCGGTATAAGTTTCAGTTGCACATTGAGATTCACGCCTATCAGGAATCAAGACAAGCATACTAGCGGACAGGATGATAAGACCCGCAGCTATTCGGTATCCCATAGCAATGTTGCTGTTTGCTATGATTGCGCCGATAAACCCTGCAATAATACCTGCAATGCTGTCCAGCACTATGTTATTTGAAAACAGTCTGATATGTTCCTCGCTACAGTTCTCCTTTTGCAGCCGCTCTATATACCAAGCAGTGAATGAACCCGACCAACAGGCTTCCGAGAATGCCAAAATAAAGAACACCGCGCAAAGAATAACGAATGAACTAGTAATAGTAAGAAAAAAATAAAAAACCGCCCGGAAAATCATACTCACCTGAAAAGACACCTTATTTCCGAATCTATCGCCGATTATGCCTGTTGGAATTTCTAAAAAGAAAACAATAGCCAGTTCTAATGAGTCTAGGGCGTTGACATGAAAATAGGTCAGCCCTTTAGATAAGAGATAAACCGTCGAAACTGATACCATAAAATTAATTGAAAAGAAGTATACAAACAATGCAGTATATACATAGTACGGTTCAATTTTCGGCGGCAATTTAAACATATTTCCTCATTGCTTCGTTTTTAAGAATATATTAAAATTATAATATTTTTTATTAAAAAGTATCTCAGAAGACTGAGATACTTAATCTGACCCCAATACGATTGTCAGAAACTTCGCTCAGGCTGTCTTTCAGCATACATAAATGGTACAATCCTCTTCCGCGACAGGTGCACAAGCCCCGCCTCCCGGAACCCAGGTATTTACATTTACCGACTAAATATACCATATAATCATGATTCATATCAATACTCCTATTAAAATATATAATTATAGTATTATTAAAGATTAAAATATAAGTCAAGTATTTTTTTGAATTTAACAATTTTATATTGCGATATATGTTTATTGCCTGTTTATTAAAGTGAAAACGATATGCCTCACCAATATGAAAGGCGGGAACAGGAAGACCAGCATCGCCTGCCGTAATCCTGTTGCGGCTTTTCTTGCAGGGCATGGTCCTACACCGAATTTCACGGAAAAACGGTAAGGCTCCGGGACTATCCGCCCACCCAAGGGATATCCCCCTGATAATACGTTTTTTCGGGAAGCGGCGACAGACAACCGATAATGTCCCTACTATATTCTTCTTGTACGGCTTATAAACAAAGCCGCAAGAGTCTGCGTCGCAAGGCTTCCAGTCAGATACATAAAACAAAAAAAATAACCCTTGACAAAAAATAAATTAAAATATAATAATATGTTTTATCAAAACCGCCGTAAAACCTTATAGAAAAACCCCTTTAGGGCTGGGGATATAAGGCGGCAGAGCGGCAAAGAATAGGTTGAAAACCCATTTGATATGTAGGCAAAGATATGATAAGATAAAACCATGAAAATACAAAGAGCGTTCAAAGTCAGACTCTATCCGACCGAAGCACAGCGGAT
>JAITHD010000046.1 GCA_031280155.1 Treponema sp.
GTATTCGGGATGCGCCCAGACGTCGCAGGAATCCTCGTTCATCAGGATAGGCAAATCCCCTTCAAGGAGGATCCCCGCTTCTTTGAGGCTTGCCGCGGCCCGGCTGAATTGAAGGTCTAGGGCTTCCTGTATCCACACCCAGAACAGATGCTGATCCCGAAGACTTTCATCGTTCCACAATGCTTCAACATCCTCGACGGTTACTTCCCGATAACTTATCCATTCTTTCCAGCTTTTCTCGCCGTGAGCTTCTTTAAGCCTGCGATACACCGCGTACTCCCGGACCCAGGGATTTTTCTCGATCCACGCCGCCAAGGAACCGCCGGTACGGGCTTTAGCCATGATATCTTCGGTATGAACTTTATAGATTTCTCGAAGGAGCTGCATCTTCGCTCTGATGATCTGGGGATAGGAAAACCGTACAGCCTGTTCAAACTGTTTCCCTAGTTCCTCAATTTGCGCGGTAAATTGCGCCGCTTCCGGCATATCTCCAATCCTCAGATACAGCGGATGCAGGGCAAACGCGGTAAGCGCACTATAAGGAGAACTTTCGTACCCTGTATCATTGACAGGCAGCAACTGAATTAAGCCTATCCCCATCTTTTTACACAGTTGCCCAAACTCAATGAGGTCAGGGAATTCCCCTACCCCAACGCTGCGTTCTCCCCGTAAGGCCCCGACTGGAACAACAGCCCCGATTAAACGCGGTATAGATCCTTGTTCTTTTTGACTAGCACTCATAATTAACATATACTCCAGATTGTAATCGATTTTAGACTAAGTATAGTGAGAAAAGTATAGTGCGTAAACTGGTTTAAAGGTAATAATAACAATTCTCATTGCTTTTCTCATTATTTTACACGGTTCTAACAATAGTTCCTCCCCCGATCACCGCTTCCCCGTCATAAAGCACCGCGGCTTGTCCCGGGGTAATTGCGCGCTGGGGAACGTCAAAGTCAATCCTGATCTGATTATGCCCGATCTGTTCGACTACAGCGGACTGTTCAGTTTGCAGATACCGGGTTTTTACCTTCACCTGAATAGGCTGAAACAGGGTTGAACAGGCGATGAGGTTAATATCCTCTGCTATGAGGGTCTTGGCGTAGAGCCCCGCTTCTTTGCCCAGGGTGAGGGTATTGTCAGCAGCCGATTTTGACGCAACATAGCGCGGGACCGAAAAAGAAAGTCCCAATCCCCGGCGCTGCCCAATAGTATACCGGATAAGCCCTCGATGGGTCCCCAGAATATTCCCTGATTCATCAATAATAGGTCCTGTTTCCGCAGGTTTACCGGTATATTGCTCGATGAACTGGGCGTAATCTCGGTTAGGCGCAAAACAAATATCCTGACTGTCATGTTTTCTCGCATTGACAAAGCCCTGGGTCAACGCAATATCCCGGACTTCTTCTTTAGTCATCACTCCTAAAGGAAAAAGCGTATGTGACAACTGATGCTGAGTCATGGTATACAGTACATAAGTCTGATCTTTTTTGGGATCCTTCGCTTTTTTCAGAAGAAACCGCTCCCCGGCTTGCTCAATCCGGGCATAATGCCCAGTGGCTATGTAATCAAACTCAAGCTGTTTAGCCCGGTATAAAAGGCGTTCAAATTTGATGTACCGGTTGCAGTCAATACAGGGATTCGGGGTAGCCCCGTTTTGGTAGGTTTCAATAAATTTGCGGATTACCAGGTTTCTGAAATCATCAGAAAAATTAAGCACATAGTGAGGCATATCCATAGAATAGGCTACATTCTGAGCGTCTTTTACGTCCGACAAAGAACAGCACGACTTATGGGTATCCCCGCCTAAGTCCTCATTATCAAAGAGCTTCATGGTAACGCCGATACAGTCAAACCCTGCTTTTTTCAAGAGAAACGCCGCTACTGAGCTATCCACCCCGCCGCTCATGGCAATTACCGCCTTCTTATCCATGTTATGCCCCGGATTCAAACTGATCTATGGAAGTTTTTACGAATTTTTCACATGAACGCATAGCGAGAATGGTTTTTTCAATGAGCGCGTCCAATTCCCAGCCCAGCATTGCCGCTCCCCGTTCAATGACTTCTCTGGAACAGCCGGCGGCAAAATTGGGGGACTTATATTTTTTCTTAACTGATTTGACTTCCAGGTCCATCACGCTTTTGGAAGGACGAATAATAGCCGCCGCCCAGATAAGACCAGTCAGTTCATCGACAGCATACAAGACTTTTTCCATTTCATGTTCAGGCTTTATAGCAACCGTGAGTTCATAGCCGTGACTGCATACAGCATGAATAAGAGCTTCTCCCGCGCCGCCGGCCCGAAGCAGTTCAGGGGCTTTGATGCAGTGTTCTTCAGGGAAGCCCTCAAAATCAATATCATGCAAAAGCCCTGCAATCCCCCAGAAATCCGCTTCCCCTTGATAGCCCAAGGTTTGAGCGTACCATTTCATCACTCCTTCCACAGTCAAAGCGTGCTGAAGGTGAAACAGGTCTTGATTGTATAATCTGAACAAGTTCCACGCCTGTTCCCTTGTGATAGTCTGAGCTGTATTCATAAACGCTTCTCTCCTAAGACTTCCGCCGGATTTCCTCAAAACCGCAGTAGGGAACCAGCGCTTTTGGAAGCCGAACTGAACCGTCGGCTTGCTGAAAGTTTTCTAAGATTGCAATGATTGCACGGGAAACCGCGATCGCGGTTCCATTGAGCATATGGACAAACCGATTTTTTCCATCGTTTTCTTTGTATTTGATATTAAGCCGTCGAGCCTGATAATCAGTACAATTTGACGTAGACGTTACTTCTCCCCATTCGCCGCCATTGCGTCCGGGCATCCAGGCTTCCAAATCCCATTTGCGGTATGCCGGCGCTCCGAGGTCCCCGGTGCAGGTGTCTACTACTCGGAAGGGTATCTCAAGACCGGAAAAAATCTCTTCTTCTATAGAACGCAGCTCTGCATGAAACCGATCCGATTCTTCAGGCAGACAATACACAAACATCTCTACCTTGGTAAACTGATGAACCCGATACAGTCCTTTAGAAAACTGCCCTGCTGCGCCGGCTTCACGGCGGAAACAGTGGGAAAGCCCAGCCATACGCAAAGGAAGACCTTCTTTGGGAAGGATAGTATTAGCATAATATCCTCCCAGAGTGATTTCCGCTGTACCAACAAGACAGGTCCCTTCCTCTTCAAGAGTGTAGACGTTAGATTCGGTCCCTCGCGGATTAAAACCAATGCCCTCAAGGATTTCTTCTTTGGCAATATCCGGGGTAATAAACAGGGTAAATCCCTTCCGCTGCAATATATCCAAAGCGTACCGGACAAGTCCAAGCTCAAGAAACACCCCTTCATTTTTAAGATAGTAAAATTTAGTGCCTGCGACTTTAGTTCCTGAATCAAAGTCAATAATATCCAAGTCTTGTCCCAGCTTTACATGATCAGCGCTCTCATAATCAAACTTCTGCGGCGTTCCAACCCGTTTCACCTCAAGGTTGTCTTTATCTTCTTTTCCTACCGGCGCATCAGGATGAGCCATATTCGGAATCCGCCGGGCTTCGGCATCCAAGGCTGCTTCCGTCTTTGCAAGCTCCCCCTCTAAGACGCTGATACGTTCTTTGAGCTGTTTTCCTTCTTCAATAAGCCTTGTCCGCTCGGCGGCTTCGAGTTTTCCTTTCATAGCGGCGGCGTTGGCGTTCCGCCGCTGCTGGAATCCCTGTAGCTCTGTGGTAAGTTCAGTCCGGCGATTAAATAGAGCCGCCACCCTGTCGGCATCGGCGTTCATATACCGGTCAGCGATATTTTTCTTCACTGCCGGCAGGTTATCCAGAATAAATCGGTAATCTAACATAATAGGTTGATACTACCATAGGAATAGAGCATAGGGAATAGTCCTCTAGGTTCTTATTCTATCTTAAACCGCAAAACTTCCGAAACAAGGGCGTCAATATTTGTTTTATTTTCATCTGTTATGGTATTTACCCGAGTAATCGCATAGTTAATATAATCTACCTGAGAAGTAATATCCTGGACCCCTTTGTTCAGCTCCTGAGTTACTTTCCCCAAGGTATTGCTTTCCTGAATCACGTCTTTACTGTGGTCATGCATATCGTTAGAACTGTTCTTCACCATCGCGGTTATACTGTTAAGCTGTGCAATAGCCTCCAGAATTTGCCGGCTTCCTAGTTCCTGCTCTTCCATAGCAGTACGGATATTGCCTTCTTGATCTGATACCGTCTTTATTTCTACATCTATGGCTTCAAATTTTTTCAATACTGTGTCGGTTGACAGCGTAATCTTGTCAATAGAGCTTTTGATTTTGTTAAGCACTATGGAAATCGTTTTTGATTGTTCACTAGAGGATTCGGCGAGTTTACGGATTTCATCGGCGACTACCGCAAACCCTTTGCCTGCTTCTCCGGCGTGGGCGGCTTCAATAGCGGCGTTCATAGAAAGCAAATTCGTCTGACTTGCGATATTTTCCATGACCTCATTGATTTCCAGCAGTCCCGCAGATTCCCGGGCTATTTCCTGAATGTCTTGAGCGACTTCCTGTAGCCCAGAGCGTCCTATTTCAGAGGCCTCCGCAAGATCATGAACATTGCCGGTATTATTGATCAGGGTTTTGGTGACTGATTGGATATTGGCGACCATTTCCTCAATGCCCGCGGAAGATTTAGAAACGCTTCTTGACTGCTGTTCGATAAAATCATTGAGCTTATTGATATTTACAATGATATTTTCCATAGTAACATTTGTCTGGGTTACGCTGGCAGACTGACTGATAACCTGATTTTTAATATCTTGGATGCTGCGGATAATTTGGTGAATAGCTTTGGTGGTTTCATTCATATTAGACGCTAATTCAGTACCGGTATCGGTCAGCACTATAGACTGTTTTTTTATCAGCAAGATAAGGTTTTTGATTTTTTCCAAGGTCATATTGAAATAATAAGCCATAGCGCCTATTTCGTCTTGGCTCATGACCACAAGCTGTTTAGTCAAATCTCCTTCGCCTTCGGATATATCTTTCAGCATTTCTACCGCAACATGAATGGGTTTCACAACGATGTGTCCGCAAAACAAGATATTCAGCCCAATAGAAAACAGCAAAATAACTATTGCTATAATAATCGTAGAAGTAATATGGCGTCCGCTGCTCTGGACCGTAACCGCTTGAATTGAAGACATCTCTATACCGATAAAGAGAATTCCAATCACGTCTTGTTTATTTTCAGCAAAAATCGGGTTGTATACGGTAAGATAATCTTTGCCAAGAATAACCGCGTTTCCTACATACGACTGACCGGCGTTTATCGGGGCGTATGCCGCGCTGCCTGAACCCAGAAAGGTATTAACCGCCCGTTTTCCGTTACTGTCAAAGATATTCGTACTTATTCTGCGATAATCATTATTCTCTCGGATAAAAACAGTCGCTACTATATCAAGCATTTTAGATGCCTGATCCACCACTTCATACTGTTCATTAAGAGCCGTACCGTTTTCACTTAGAAGTTGACTATTTTCCAGCCGTAATTGACCATATTCATTCCGCAACATCTGCTCAAAAGAAGCAATATCACCTTTAAGTTTATTTTTACCCATAAGGAGAATTATTTCAGACCCCAAGGTCTGCATATTTAAGATACTCAAGATTGACAGCACCAGAATAACCAAAAGTACAAACATAGAAGATAAACCCACAATTTTGACTAATAAGCCGCGCCCCATGCTATGGGATTCCTGTATATTATATTTCACACTATACTCCTTTGTCTAATCAGCATAAATCTTATTAAAAATATAGGATAAATATAAAATTTGAAATATGCCAATAAACGGGGGGGGGGGGGGGGGCATATAATAATTATATCTCATATCAGGAATATCCTCGCTTTATGTATCTTAAATTACCTGTATTTATGACAATACATATTATATTTTAGCAAGCAATATGGTTATAATCAATACGGGGATTTGTAAAAAAATGTTTTATTTTAAAAAACTTTGTCGTATTGATAGGTTTTATTTTTTGATTATTTGCCTTAAAATAATTTTGGAGTTATACTTGTCAAAAAACAGTAAATAGGCATTGCTGTTTATTTGGTTGTCTGTTATAATTATTGTTACTAATTATCTGAATCAGATGCCGTTTGCTTAAGTTAATGCTCCATGAGGGTCTCGCCGACGGCGGCCGGCGCTGCGCCTAAGAGTTATTTTTCTATTCTGCATGTTTCTAATTCTTTGAGCCGCTTTGCATCAGCCTTAATGTGTATATTTTTTTCCTGCGTCGGAATTACCAGTCCTTTGGGACCGTTCTTGGCTCGGCGAAGAAATTTAACCTGGGTGTAAAATAAATCCGCTTCCCCATTATTCCGGGCTTTTGAATAAAAAACAGCGAGATTTCCCGCGTCAAGCAGTATTTCTAAAGGAACTGTTTTACCGGAACGCTGTTTGATGAATACATAAGAACCCGGATAGTCTCTGGCATGAAGCCAGAGATCCTTCCCTTTTACATGCCCCCGCAGAAGCGCGTCGTTTTCAGCGGCATCCCGACCAACAATGATAAGCCAGTCTTTCCGCCGGAACGAAAGTCCGGGACGTTTCCGATCCGCTTCACGAGTCTGAACTCCGCCTTGCGGTTTTACCCCGCCGGTTTTGAGAAGTTTATGCAGCGCAAAAGGATTTTTTTCAGTCAGCAGCATTGTCAGGGTCGTCTCAAGCCGGTTCAGTTCCTGTTCTCCAGATGCAATTTCAGATTGTATCTCTTCAAGACCATTTTTCGCTTTTCGGTATTGCTCATAGTACGATTCCGCTTGAGCCGAAGGCGATTTCTTGGGATCAAGTTTTATTCTGATAGAATCTCCAGTATAAAAATTTTCCGCCTCAAGCCAAGAATCTCCATTTTTAATAGACGCCGTATTAGACAGAATAATATCCCCGTATTCTTTGAGCCGTTCCGCGGCGGCGTAATCCGCTTCTTTCGTTCTAAGCCGCTCTAGGGAAGCGCGCAAACGCCCGATGCTTCCCTCAAACGTCTTCCGAGCCTGCTCCCGCAGACTGTCCAGAGACAAGGCGGCGCCGTGTTCAGCATACCAAAGGTCTATCTTTTCATTAAAAGACCCCTCTCCTGGGAGTTCTCGAATCTCATATTCCCGGGGGCTGTCCCGTTTTTCCTCGGTAAACGTTTCTTCCGGCGCATAACGTCCGCCGCTGATTTCTCCCCGCTTTGGAAGCCGCCGCATAGCGTCCAGTACCGCGCCGTCTTTGTCGGTTACTACCAGATTCGCCGCATTAGACCACAATCTGAGGTAAAGCCGATAATGATGAACTCCCAAATGAATTACAAGCCGGATAATACGGTTATCTCCTAACTGTACCGCCTCTTCAATCCAGCCGTTGACGATGCGGGAATTGAGGAATTCCGCAAACCGTAAAGGCTTATCGTTTTTGGGAACCCCCCGAAAGGTCTCGTGAAGTCTGCACCCTCCCGGAGTCAGCGCAATGAGCAGGGTTTTTGTCTCCCCTTTGCCATGCAGTTTCAGGGCAAGCACATCGTAGGCGGTTTGTATTGCCTTCTGAATCTGGAAACCCTCCAAATCCAGTTCAGATAAGATAAGATTTATCTCTTTCCAATTCAGGGACATATTATAAAAATCTCCTATTGTTAATCCTTGCGGCTTTGAAGAAAAGCCAGAAGAGGAGCTTCCCAAGCGTCGGCTCTTGTTCCTTCTTCAAGGAAACGGGTATAGCGTTCCAACATATAATCTCCAAGCGCCTTGGCATCCTCGATAGCAGGAATCTCGGCGTTGATAAAAAGCTGAGAAACAAAGTCTTTTGCCTCTTCCGGCGTAAAAAGAGGCGGATCAAACCGGGTCATCGCATACATCGCCGCGGCAACGCAATTAATACTGTGCTGTTTCACATAGAGAATCGCTTCGGTAATCCGCAACGCTCCCTGTTTGAGTTCCTCGATTTGAGGAGCGAACCGTTCAGCGTCCCCCATAGACCGAATAAGTTCTCTAAATTGGGTATAGGTTCGAATAACTACCATCACATGAAGACTGGGAATACACATCAAATGGGGATCAAACGCATGGATAAGGACAAACCGAGGATTGGCAAGATACTGGGGGCGATCCGTAGTGGAAAGATGCTTTACATACACTTCAGCGGCAGCGGTATAGACCCTAGCCATAGAAGCGATAAAATCCGCGGCTCCCTCAAGTCCTGTCCGGGGATAGGTTCGCAGGAAAAACCCGAGACTCCGCAGCCAAAAAGGGATAAAATCAAGATAGATATCAACCCATTTAGGGGTAAACGGTATCTTTGGATCCAGAGGATGATCAACTGAGGATACTGGAATCCGTCCCGGCATAAGAGCCGCCTTGTATTGCAAAAAGAAAAAATTATAAAAAATTGACTTAATACAGCGCCCTCCTACATATCTCAAGGCAGGATGGGTTAAAACCTTAGTTATGGTAAACAGTACGGATTCGTCCGCGACTCTCTTCGACATCTTATTCATGGCGTTTATTATAACATAGACTGGATATTTTGTCAGCTTTTGAAAAAGATAACTAATCCCTCTTGTCCAGCCCAAAAATGGACTGGACAGACTGGATGTGTTATTTACTGAACGAGATAGATACAATACTCTTAGGCTCTAGGGTAACAGCAGCGGCGGTTCCCTCTGGATTTATGGAAATAGTTTTAGGCTGCATAACCGCATCGGACTTTGATTCCACACTGGAATAAGACCGCACGGTTTCAGGAAGCAGTATTGTTCCTTCGGAAACCGAATTGCCCATATTGATAATAACCAGATTGACAGCCTCCGCTGATTGATATGCTGATACAAAGACCTGCGTATTGCCCTCAGGTACAGCCTCAATCCGGGTTGTTCCTGTAGCGTACTTGGCGTAATGGGACAGCACATACCCTCGATTCAATATCTGTCCCCCAAGGGTATTATACTCGCCGTCGCCGATCATACTGTAAAACCGTTTCAGATACCACCAGATATATGCGTTAAAATCAGCGGTCATACAGGCGTGGATCTCTTCCGCAACCATAAGCGCCGCAGGCCAGGTTGAATCATAAGTAAAATTACTTGAGGTATTAAGCAGATGTTCAGTCATCCACACTTCTTTTCCTTTTTCATGGGCTAATCCATACCGGCTTAACCCTCCGCCGTAAATGTGTCCTCCAATAATATCAAACCCCTTGAGGGCTTCAGAATCTTGCAAGAGGGGATCCGTAAAATTCCGTTTGTATTGAAAAGACTCTCCGGGAATGAGTTCGACCATTTCTTTAAGATCGGGACCGTATTCTTTAACAAATTGCAGCATCTGTTCCGGGGTCCAGTCGCAGCTGTCATATCCAACTTGAATATCCGGTTCGTTTTGCAGAGAAATTACATCAATCCTTACGCCCTGATCGTTCATGCGCCGCACAAAGGATTTGAGATGATCCGCATAGTTCCCATAGTTCTCAGGCAGCAGATAGCCGCCAGTGGTAGAATTATTGCTCTTCAGCTCTGCCGGCGGGGTCCAAGGACTTGCCAGAATAGTCGCTCCGTAAGACTGGGCTTTTTTAGCAATCCCAACATAATCGTCCCATTTTGCCGGATCAGGATAAATCATAATTCTCAATATGGTATACCCCAAACCATCGGGTCCATACATCGTATCAATATCATCCTCAGTCAGAACCGGCGAGGTCCAGGCGTTTGACATTCCTCCAAAACCGATTACCTTCTGGTACGCTGTACTCGTATTTACCCTTATCGTAACCGGTCCCGGCTGTTGTTCCTGTTTGTCCCCGTCTCCGACGCTGGGGGGTGTTTCTCTGGCAAGACTGGAAACGCCGTCGCTATACGCTGCAAACGCCGGTTTATCAAAACCGCTGCCCTTTGATACAACTGTTTTTGAGCCGTCGTCATTACTCAAGGTAACTTCTTTCACATAATATGTGATCTTGCCGTCAACGCCGGCTTTACTCAGTCCAAGACAGAAATAGAAATCCCCGGCTGCGCCGGGGTCTGGAAAATGCTCCTCCTTATAGGCATTATGCCGCTTGCCGGTTAGGGGAAATTCCAAGGCAAACCATGCGTTAGGTCCTGCTTCAGAAGACACAATATCAAAAGGCGTATCAGAGCCGTACAGATTAGATGCAATATAAGGACCGTTTTTATCAGTTTCTCCTGAGCTGTAATCAATAAGCCTATGGGTAGGGGTTTCTGAAAAATCCTCTTGGGTATAATTTCCCAATAACCGGGCCCGGGCGATAAGCTTATAATTTTCACGGTCTACAAGGAATTGAGCGGTGATTTTGGTGTAACTGCCAAAGGTTTCGCCTTGAGGAAGGGTAAACTTATAAACCGCAAACGCGCCGTTTACAGCGGTAATTTTTTCTATTCCCTCTAAGGGCTGAGACCCGCTCCCAGGAGGACTCTTTTTTCCCGGAGCCTCAATTTCAACCGCCGGCCGGGGATACAAAGCCAAAGGAACGACCAGCCCTATCAGGACCCCTGCCAGAAGGGTACGAATTCTATGCAACATAACAATTTCTCCTATACTGCTTATAAAATTATATAATTATACCTATTTTATACACCCTTTGCCTGATTCTGCTATCAGTAATATGTATGACAGATCGTATAGGGTATTTTTCTTAATAAGTGCAGACTTCACAATCAGATAAGGCCACGCCGACTTTGCCTGCAAACACCCTGCATTATAGCAACGATAACTACGGAGGCTGAGGTTCCCCGTTATCAAATATGCGGAGGAGTTTTCCATCGTTCATTATGGCGCCGGCAACACGGCGGGACTTTATGTCACGTCTGCCGTTATGGACAAATTAGTTATGGGACTGAACCAAATATCATGATCAGCCTTCCCATGACGTTGTTACAAAACATTTTTCGTTGCGCCTTATATCTCCCGCTCTAAAATCTAAACTTGACCTACAATTTTTCTGAATCTGCTATAATCCAGTACAAAACAACACACTGAGAGGGGAAATCACGGGAAAGATAGGATTACCGACGGGAGCGGAGTTTACGGGACTGGATTTCAATTCCAAGCGGCTTGAGCGGCGGTTTATACAAACCATTTATCCCAGGAGCTTTCCCGGTTTCTTCCCCGATACGGAAAACCCCCTGGACGGTGTATTATTGCCGTATTGGCGCCGGCGGTTCCGCTGGCTGGTTTGAGGGGCGGGCTTGCTCAAGGAA
>JAITHD010000063.1 GCA_031280155.1 Treponema sp.
GTTTCTAAACGCGGAGATGTCATAGAAGCGTCAGCCAAAAAGAAGGAAACTCCAAGACCTGAAAGGCGTACGCCTTACGAGCCGGTAAAAGAAGACGCCCAGAAAATCGTGGATGAATATTGGGAAGGCGAAGGTAAATTCATTGACAAGAAAGGGCATTTGGCAAACGGCAAAGCAAGGTTTGAACAAGCGAAGAAGAAACTGAATAGCCTGGGATATAATTTCAAACACAGCCCCGGCACAGCGCAATTAAACCGGTTCTTAAGAGAGTATAAAAGGGATAATGAAGATGGTGGAAACGGTAAACCGCGCCGCAATGATAAGCCGCTGACTAAAGGCGAATTGAAAACTTTCATAGATGAATCTCTTGCCGACCGGAACGGAAAAAATAAAAATGCGCTTATCGGAAAAATAGAGAAAGAAGCGAAAAAGCGTATAGAGGATGCCTATGGGAAAACATTAGATATTGAGAATATATCTACCGATAGCAGCAGTATTGTCCACGCGGCAACAAAATCAGCGCATAATCTTAAACCGGAAGATTTACTGCTTGCCGTTGATGTTATCAATACGACAACGGACATAGAGCGTTCTGATAAACAACATCAAAATAATGATGTACTTATTTTCAAGAAGGATATTGACGGTGAGATAACCTTTTTAACAGAGGTTCATGTGAAAGACGGGTATTTACAGGTATTTGACGCATGGAGACAAAAAAAATCCCGTTCTCGCAGACGCCCTGATGCTGCCAAAAGGCCCCCCAGGGCTGACGCCCAAAACGCTTCTACGCCAGACGGGACATCTCCAGTATCACCCGAATCACCGGAAAAGTCAAGCGATTTTGCCAAAATCCAGGAAAAATACCAGTCCGCCAAGGCTGTAGAGGGGGATGAGGACGAGATACAGGTAGGCAAGGAACTCATACACGGAAAATGGCGGCTGGTGGAAGCCAGTACGCCTACCGCTTCCCATGACGAGACAAATTTTCATAAAACGCCTGGCTTTCCCGCTGATGAAAACGGCGCGACCATAAACGACCGTGATTATGGGCATGACCGGGAAGCGCAGGAAATTGTAATGGAAATTGGAGCGGATTATGACGGGCAGGCGGTTTCCGTGGATAATCCGGTTATTGTTACCAAAGACGGTATTGTTATATCCGGCAACAACCGCACCATGAGCAGTAAAATTGCGGCGCGGAAAGGGACCGACCAGGGTTACATTGAAGCCCTGAAACGCAAAGCAAAGAAATTCGGCTTTACGCCGGAGCAGGTGGAGCAATTCAAGCATCCCCGCGTCATTTTTGAGACCGCCGAAAACACCGGCTACAGCACGGATCAATTTGCGAAATTCAACAAATCCAGTAAAAAGGCCATGTCGCCGATTGAATCTGCCGTCAAGGTTTCCAAGACTATCAAAACAGTCACCGTGGAGAGTATAGCGGGGAAAATGGAGGACTTTGAAACGCTGGGCGAACTTTACGCGGACCGAAACGCGGTCAACGAGATTTTCAATACCCTACAGCGCGATGCCATTATATCCGCGATGGACCGTCCGCAGTATGTGGTTGACGGCGGTATCACCGGCGCGGGTAAAGAGTTTTTGGAAACCGTGTTAATCGGATCGGTGATAAACGAGAGCAATATCAGGGGCTTAAACCGTGAAGGCTGCAAAAGCATCAGGCAGAAACTGGTTCGGGCAATCACGCCGCTCATTGAAAACAAGGGGATGGACGGATACAGCATAAGTAAGGAGCTTAACGAGGCGGTAGATATTGCCATGCAGGTAGCCGTCCAAAAAGACAAGTTTAAGTCCATTGATGATTACACCAGTCAAAAAAGTCTTTTTGGCATTGAGGATGATCCGGTTTCCGTGGAAATTGCCCGCAGGCTGGAAGGAACGCAGAAAGACTTTGCCGCCTTCATGCAAAGCATGAACGGGGGCCTTAAGTACGCGGCTAACGGCGAGGCGGATATTTTTATGGGCGGCGTAGAATCGCGGGAAGCTATTTTAGGGCGTATGCTGAACCTTAAAAAAGCCATAGGCAACGTGATTGATTTTTTCCGAAACCTCCGCGCCGGGAAAGGGGCGCGATTTATCAAGAAAGCCGTGCCGGTGCGGGGCGAAAACGGAGCAACCGAACTTTCACAGCGGTGGATGCAGGAGTCCATAGAAGGCATAGCCCCGTATGTCGAGGGCGCGGGTATTTCCGAAACCGGTACAAAGGTAGTGGCGGTAGATTTTGACGGCGTTATCAATTCGTATGTAAGCGGGTGGAAGGGACCGTCCGAAACAGACGCGCCGGTATTGAGCGCGGCGGAATCCCTAAAAACCCTGTTTAATAGTGGTTACAAGGTTATAATCTTTTCCACCAGGGCGAATACGCGGGAAGGCATAGAAACCATCCGTGAATACCTGCGCAAGCACACGGAAAACAATGAGCTTGCGGACACTATTGAAATAACCGGCCAAAAGCCCATAGCGGATATGTATATTGACGACCGGGCGATACCGTTTAACGGCGATTGGGAAGAAACGCTCAAACAGATTGAGCAATTCAAGCCGTGGACAGAGAGAGATGAATCAATATCCGATGAAACGGTCAATCTGCCGGACGGCATATATCAAGGGAAACGGTTTGCTTACAATGTAAGATTGGATAACGTTGTTCTATTTTCTACAAAAATAGGAATACGCTGTACAGAGCGCCACGCCGCTCCTTGCAAGGTTAAAATAATATCCGGTAAACCGTACCGGATTATGAGAAAATCCCTTACCTGGTCAGGCTATCCGCTGGAGGGCCGCGCAAAAGTACAGGGTATGGATATTTCCATCGAGAATAAAAAGGGAAGCGTGCGCAGCGGCACGGATAAAGACGGGCACGAATGGTCTATCAAAATGAATTTCGATTACGGCTATATTCGCGGCACTGTGGGGAAAGACAAGGATCATGTAGATTGTTATATTGGCCCGAACCCGGAGGCGGAAACCGTTTTTATCATCCACCAGAACGACCCCGCGACCGGGGAATACGACGAGGATAAGGTTATGCTGGGCTTTGACCGCGAGGAAGAAGCCCGTAAAGCCTACTTGAGCCAGTACGACCGGCCCGGCTTTCTGGGCGGCATTGAAACAATGGACATTGAGACGTTCAAAGATAAAGCCTTTGATCCCGAAAGCAGGGGTAAGAAGTTGAGGGCGTGATTATGGCGAAACTTGTTTTACTGCTTAAAGCCCACCGGAGCGGCGATCTTGTCCCTATAAAAAAGCAGGTAACACGGAGCGGGAAAAGTTTTATGCAGACCGTCTGGGTAAGCCCGCGGGATGCCGTGAAAACAGGCGGCAAGATGAAAGCGCCTGATGTTGGAATAAAAAGAAGTTCACTGTTTATTCCCCCGCAAAGATTCAACGCTGGCGATTGGGCAAAGCGGAAAGTTGACCCCAAGGCAACGCCTGACGAAGCGGGAGTAAACTGTGTACTCGCCTCCTTCGGTAACGGTGCGGCAACAGAGTTGAAAGAAAAGATAAATTGGGCAATTGAAGAAACCAAGCAGGTAACACAGACAAAAGAATGGTATTGCACAAACAAAAAGGAAGGCAAGGACGCCGAGTATATGACGGAGCGCGAAGCGTTGCATGGCAGAATTATGAATACGTTACTTTCTCCAGATAAAATAAGAACGGCGAAACCAAGAGAGGGGGAAAAACCTGCCATGATAATGCTGGGAGGGCGCGGCGGCAGCGGCAAAAGCTGGTTCAAAGATAATATATATAACTCAAAAAAATTTGTCATTCTTGATGCGGACAGCATCAAGGAAGAACTGCCTGAATATAAAGGCTGGAACGCCTATCAAGTCCATGAAGAATCAAGCGATATTCTTGAACAGATGATAGATTTCTGCAAAAGGGAGGGGCTTAACATAGTTATTGATATGACTATGAAAACGCCAAAATCAGCATACGAGCGTCTTGCCCTATTCAAGGATAAAGGCTACAGGACAGAAGCGCATTATATGCACCTCCCCCCGCAGGAAGCGGCAAAACGCGCTATAAAAAGGTATCGTGACGGCGATAATAAGCCGGGAGAATATAAGGGGCGTTTTGTTCCGCCTGAAACCATTCTAAAAATGCGGCAAAATGAAGAAACCTTTGACCAAATTAAAGAGCTTGTGGATGACTGGTCGTTTCGGGACAGCACTAACGGCTTCCCTCCGGTACTCATTTCGCGGAAAAGCGGGAAACTCTAAGATTGGACTTGTATAAATACGTAATCCGCGCAATAATGATGTTAAGGGTATGGTATGGGTAAAAGTGATATAACTAACCCGGATAACTGGTATTGGGACGGGCCGGAAGACGGATCAAGTTTGCGGGAAAGCCCTGTTTCCTCGTCTTATATGCGAAAGGTTTTTGAGGATATTGCTCTACGGGCTTTTGGGCAAGAAGGCGTTGACAGATACCGGGCAAACCAGACGGTAAAAGACAGGAACGCAAATGAATTTGAACGTGCATAACGCCATTATTTTTGCCGCCCGGAAACACGCGGGGCAAGCACGGAAGGGTACGGATATACCCTATATCACCCATCCTATGGAGGTGATGCAGATTTTGACCGATAATGATTGTTCCGAACAGGTTATACTTGCCGGTATACTCCATGATACTCTGGAAGATACCAATGCTACCCAGGAGGAGATAGGAAGCCTTTTTGGGAATGAAGTGTTACGGATTGTAAACGCCGAATCAGAGGATAAGTCAAAAACATGGCGGGAACGAAAGCAGGCATCTATTGATCATCAGGCAAGTGATTCCCTTGAGGCAAAGCTGGTATGCTGCGCTGACAAACTTGCGAATTTGCGGTCTATGGCTGCCGATAAATCAACTGTCGGGGAAAGACTTTGGGACCGGTTTAATGCCGGGAAAGATGATATACACTGGTATTACAAGGAAATTGTTAAGGCTCTCTGTGCAGTATCTGAATATAAAATGTATCAGGAATTAAAAAATCTGACATCAATGGTATTTGGGAGTTGACATTTTTTCGGTATTTTGTTTAATTAAAGAGTGATTAGACCTATGACTTCCTGCTGGGAGCATTGGTTGAAACGAATATGACAGTATAAGCGTAAAAGCGGCACTGAATTACAAACACAGGCCGGATGTGGGGTATACCCATGTCCGGCCTTTTGCTTTTTGGAGGGTATGATGTTTGACCTAAAAAATTGTGT
>JAITHD010000127.1 GCA_031280155.1 Treponema sp.
CGCGGACTTGAAAAAACTGTCGTCATTTTCACCGAGGCCTTCGGTGATAAGGAGCGCCACGGGCTTGGCTGATTTTTTCTGAAGCCCCGGCTCTTTCGCGGCGCAGCCTCCGGCCAACAACGCCGCCCCGAGCAGTACCAGTAGTTTTGTTCTCATGCCGAAAGCATACCAAACCATCCCCTGTTTGTCTATACGAACCGTCCGGCGGGCTGCCCGGCATCTTTGCCTTTCCTAGAGGCGGCGCTGGTAAGCAGTCAGCGCAAGAAAAAGAACGCTGCGTATGACGCGCTTTAAACCTACAGGCGAGCGCAGGCGGGTATTTTTAGGTTTGTCCTATTTTCTCACATTATCTTGATAGACAATGAGCATTTTTTCTATATCTTTTTTAGAGATATTGGACTGATGGATCATCCTATCCAGGGTTTCTTGTAGGCCTTCATATTTCTTGAAACTTGTGTCAAGGGTAGAAATATTTTCGTTGACCGAGTTTATCAGGGAAATTTCGCGTTTCAGGACTGTTTATGCTACGCCTCGATACAGCACTAAAGAAAGAAAAAGAATTCTCTTTAAACTTGTTATAGAATGTACAGAATTATGCGGCTGCTTGCAAGTACCTTAATGAGATTTAAATATGGAAATCATCCCCCGAAAAGATAAGGTTATTACTTGCCGTAAGCTGACGATATAGAGAAAATCCGCTGTGGTGAAACCTGTCGAGCTGGAATCTACTGAAAAAGAGATGCCATCAAGGAACCAGCCGTGATAGAGGACATCAAAAAAGCCTTATGTGTTTCCAACAATTTCAAAAATAATGCCGCATAATAGTATGGAGCTGACAAAACAGAAAAAGGATAACCTATTCATCGGTTATCCTTTTAGTTCAGCCGGTTTTTCCGTGACAGTGCTTATATTTCTTGCCGCTTCCACAGGGACAAGGCTCATTTCGCCCAACTTTGGGACTTGACCGTATAATAGTCTTTGGCACTATGTCGCCTTCGTCATAGAACCATTTGCCTTCCTGCTTTTTAAAGCGGGCTTTTTCATGGTGAATGTCTTTGAGACCTTCATGTTCGTAGGCCGCTTCAAACTCTACAACTCCTTCAGTATCCTCTGTACCGCCCTGAGCGGTTGCCAGAATCTTGAGTCCCAGCCATTGAGACTTTTCGCTCCAGTCTTTGGTCTGTTTTACATCAATATCTTGTTTGCCGTCCTTGGTACAGGTATCAACGATATAATCAATGGCATGTTCTACATACGCAACATATCGGCTTCGCATGAGGGCTTCCGCAGTAGCGGGTAACTGGACGCCTAAAATATAAGACTCGCAGCATTCGCTGTAGGACTTGCCTGAGCCGCAGGGACAAGGTTTCATGATAATGCCTCCAAAAGCGCGGATATCTCCGCAGGTATAGTTTGAGCGTTTGGTTTCCGTTCTATTGCTTTACTCAGAGACGGCGGAATCGGAATAGGACCGGTTAAAGGCTGTACGGTTTCGGCAAATTTGGCGGGATGAGCGGTAGCCAATACCGCCAAAGGACCTGTAGGAACATTATGTTCCGCATATACCTGATCCGCCCCCCGCCAGCCTACCGCAGTATGGGGATCTAAGAAATAACCTGTGGTTTTGTGTACTTCCGCAATGGTTTTACGGGTGTTGTCGTCGGATACTGAAACCCCCCGGACCATCCGCCGCAGCTCTTTCAGGGAAAACCAGTGAGCGGTTAAACGCTCAAAGTTGCTGGGAGACCCTACATCCATAGCGTTTGAAATCGTAGCCTTAGAAAATCGAGCTTCGTAATAGCCGGTTTCAAGATAATCGGGAATGGATTTGTTGACATTAGTCGCCGCAATAAACCCCCGGATAGGAGCGCCCATTTCTAACGCATACAGTCCGGCAGTAAGATTCCCAAAATTGCCGGAAGGGACGCAAAACGTAATTGGTTGCTTTTCCACTGCCCGAAACTTTCCTACAGCTTCCCCTGTCTTTAGAGCGTCTATGGTTCCAGTAAAGGCTTTTCCCGCAGCAGCAGCGTAATATACAGCTTGGGGAATCAGTCGAGCTACGTTGATGGAATTAGCCGAAGACAAGACCAGCCGCTTCTTTAAATCTTCGTTATTGAAGGCGGTTTTCACCAGCCGCTGACAATCATCAAAACTCCCCTCTACGGCTAGGGCAGATACATTACCCCCTAATCCTGCAATCTGCCGCTCCTGTAGAGGAGTGACCTGCCCTTTAGGATACAGTACCGTTACCTTAACGCCGTCAACACCGTAAAACCCGTGGGCAACCGCGCCGCCGGTATCTCCAGAAGTGGCTACCAAAATATGCAAAGCCTTGTCTTCTCCTCGGCGAAGGTACGCAAAAGCCCGCGCCATGAACCGAGCGCCGAAATCCTTGAATGCAGCGGTAGGTCCATGGAAAAGCTCCAGAACCAGCCGATCCCCCACATGCAGAAGCGGCGCGTCGAAAGAATAGGCATCCTGAACCAAATCCCCTAAAACAGCATCCGGTATATCAGGAGTCACATAGGGCTTGATGGTTTCAAAGGCAATATCTTGAAAAGTCATACTCCCCAAAGAATTGCGTACCCCCGGCGAATATGGGGGCAAGGTTTCAGGAACATACAGCCCTCCGTCAGGGGCAAGTCCGGTTAGAGCGGCAGCCGCAAAACTTACTCCTGTTGCCTTTCTGTTTTTTCTTGTACTATAATAAAGCATCCTTTTACCTCATTACCTCAACTTTTTTCGTAGTTTTCGGCGCTGCTTCTGAGCCGCTTTTCGTTCCGCTTCCATGTTCACTTTGGTTCTGTTAGAATCCAGATATACCAAAACCGGTTTGCGATTGGGACTTCGGGAAGCTATGACGAGCCAGACAAGGCCGATTAAAAACATGATCAAAGAAAGCATCTGCCCTGTAGAAAAACTCAACAACGGGTGGGCTAGGGCAAGGGGCAGATCGTTTTCCGCGAGTTGTATCCGGTATCCCAAATGTGAATCTGGTTCCCGGAAATATTCGATTAAGAAACGAAACGTCCCATAGCCCATAAGATAGAGACCAATCAGAAAACCTTTAAAAGGCTTTCGGTTTCTAAAAATCCAGATGATAAACCAGAGAACCACCCCTTCCAAAAGAGCTTCGTATAATTGGGAAGGATGCCGGGGCAGATTTACCAAAGCCCCTTGTATATCTATGCCGGTCTGTTCCGCTGCTTCCTGTACCCAGACTTCTTCCGCGGACAACCGCCGAGCATGAGGAAACACCATACCCCAGGGCTGGGTTGTCACCCGTCCATACAATTCCTCGTTGGCGAAATTGCCAAGCCGCCCAAAAGTATAGCCCAAGGGAATACTTGCCGCAAACATATCGCCGATTTCCCGGTAATCAAACCGTTTTATCCCGGAATAGATAAGAATCGCCAGAACCCCGCCGATAACTCCTCCATGATAACTCATGCCTTCAAGTCCGGTAAACCTGCCGTTCCGGAAGGGCCAAAACACCAGCCACGGTTCTTGCCGATAGAGATCGCTGGTTTCATACACAATCGTAGAAAAAATACGAGCCCCTACTATCAGCATCAAAACTCCCCAGAAGAATAGCCCTGTCAACTCATCCTCAGTCATAGGAAAACGCCGTTCCTGTACCTGTTTTCGGTACAGCAGATACGCAATACCGAAAGCCACAATATACATGACGCTATACCACCGGAAAAAAAGTCCCGGAATGATTTGCGGAGATAACCAACTAGGAAACGCTATACTTAATAACATGGATTAAACCCTTTATATGCTGCCTGCTTTTGTCTATTTATATGAAGCCGTCGGTTTAAAACCTTGCGCCATAGCTTGAGACAGCTTGAGCTTCAAAAAATTATTTTCCTTTTTCAATTTAGAAATTTCCAACTGCTGCGTTTTTACGGTCTCAACCAAGTCTCCCTGGGTCATTGCGCCGGAATGAAGCAATTCCTCTACATATTCCATTTTACTTTCAAAATCTATCTCCGCTTCAGCGCCGGCTTCTACAAAACTGTCGTCTATATCCTGATCATTGAGAGTAAATTGATCCTCTGGAGACTTGAGAATCTTTTCGGCAATACGGTAAATCCCTTGAGCTAAAATGGACTGCGGTTTATAGATAGTTACCGGCAGCCGAGAAGCCAACGCGGTATCTTGCAGAGAATCTCGATACGCTACCCCTAAATGCTCAATCTTGAGGTCCAGATATTCTTCACAAGACCGGCGGATTTTCATAGCCACTTCCACGTCTTTAGGGTCTTCTATCATGTTCGTAACCAGTCTGGGGTGGAGCTGACTGATACGGGTCATAAATTTCTCATGCGATATCGGATCGATCTGTTTTATTTCAGGCAGGACCCTGGGAATATAGAGCTTTTGGGGTCCTGAACCATCCTTGCGGATCTGCTCCAGATAGGCGTATGCCTTAGTACCCTTGGCGAAAACCGTATACATCAATCTGAAAACCGTATTTTTAAGGAATACGTATGCGTTCAGCACCGCCGTAACTGCCGGAGAGGTAACCACAATTCCCTGACCTGACAGGAGAAAAAAATCCAGAATAGACTGGTGGGTTCCTGCACCGAGATCAATGAGGAGAATATCCGCCTCGTCTTTCAAAGCCAAGAGCCGTTTGCAGAGGGCGTTCCGCTGAGAAACCCTCAAGTTGGCGGTTCCAGGGATCTCCGTATCTCCCGGTATAAACCGCAGCCCCGGTATATCGGTATCAACGATAACATTAGAAAAATCAGACCGAGTGTCGTTTAAAAATGTACCAATCCCTACTTTTGGGGATTGATGACCCAATACCAGATGCAGGTTTGACGCTCCAAGATCCAGATCCGCCACCACAACCCGCTGTCCTGATTTTGCAAAGACTACCCCTAGATTCGCAACCATCAGGGATTTACCGACTCCGCCTTTACCGCTTGCAACGGGAATTATACGCATATAATACCTCCATATTTCGG
>JAITHD010000134.1 GCA_031280155.1 Treponema sp.
CTCTCGGTGGTGGTCCACGGAGTACGGCTTAACTTACTGGAATATGCCGGACATCTTGGGATGGAATGGTCCGGTTATGCATATTCACCCTTTGCGCTTAAATCAAAAAAACAGGGTTAACGTTTGATAACCTTTGGTAAAGCGCAGTATTTTTAAGGTCCAAAAGGAGACGTATATGAATATTGGATTTGGATTTATTGGGATCGCAGCTTGCCTCGGTCTTGCCGCTCTTGGTTCAGCCCTTGGTGCTGGTACTGCCGGTATGTCCGCCATCGGAGCTTGGAAAAAGTGCTTTGTTATGAACAAGCCTGCGCCCTTTATCCTGGTGGCTTTCGCGGGTGCGCCTCTTACCCAGACGATCTATGGATTTATCTTGATGGGTATTCTGCAAACCAGTAGTCTTAGCGAATGGGGAAAGTTAGGAGTCGGTGTTTTCGCGGGACTTGCTATGGGCGCTTCCGCCCTGTTTCAGGGGAAATGCGCGGCTTATGGCGCGGACGCATTAGGAGAAACCGGTCAGGGGTTTGGTAACTACATCTTGGTAGTTGGTCTTATAGAGACAGTCGCCCTCTTTGCAATGGTCTTCTTTATGGGCGTCGCCCAGGCTTAAGATAGACTGCGCCGGAGCCTTTATGAAAGGTTTCCGGCGGAATGGTAACGTGAATAAACAGCGTTCAAATACCACAACCATAGGCGGATTTGATCATATTCAAGCTGTCACCGTCGGCGGCGGTTTTCCGGTGGTAATTCAAACTATGTGGAAAGACCGTCTGAGTTTTGCGGATCTTGAAGGCCCTTTGGGAGAAGATACGTGTTTTCGTATTAATCGGCTCAGAGATATGGGCTGTGGTCTTCTTCGTTTTGCGGTACCAGACTTAGAGGCTGCCGAGATTTTGGGAAATCTTGCATCCCGGGTTTCCCTGCCCTTGGTGGCGGATATTCATTTTGATTATAGAATCGCTCTTCGGTGTCTTGATTTTGGAATTGCAAAGATTCGTATTAATCCCGGAAATATCGGTAACCGGGCAAATATTGAAAAAGTCCTGTCTAAAGCGGCTTCTAAAAGTCGTCCCTTACGGATCGGCGTGAACGCTGGAAGCCTGCCTTTGGATTTGCGGCGTTCTGTGGAAGAAGGCCGGACGGATCGAACAGAGGCGCTGGTTGTTGCGGCGGAACGGGAACTTGCCCTATTTGAGGAATTTGGTTTTTCTCAGGTGATCCTCTCAATGAAAGCTTCTTCTATTGCCGATACTATAAAAGCAAATCGAATATTGGCGGATCGGACTGACGTTCCTCTTCACATTGGAGTGACTGAAGCCGGACCCCTTATTGCCGGAGTGGTGCGAAATGCGGTTGGACTTCACGCGCTTCTTAGTGAAGGAATCGGGGATACTATCAGAGTGTCCCTTTCTGATACAATGGAAAATGAGGTTATAGCCGCCCGGGAGATTCTAGGGGCTGTAGCGGATAGTCCTGGTAATGAGGTAAAGCGGCAAGGGGCAGCGGTTATTTCTTGTCCTCGGTGCGGCAGAAACAGCTTTGATACCCATGCTTTTACTCAACGCTGGCAAAATGTGTTATACACTATACAGAAACCGATTACTATTGCGATTATGGGGTGTGCGGTCAATGGTCCTGAAGAAGCCCGGTATGCGGATTTGGGGATCACCGGCGCGGGGAGCAAGGTTTTGTTGTTCTGTCATGGAAAGGTAATCAAAACCATTGACGCATCAGAAGCGGACGCGGCTTTCGCAGAAGCATTGGAGAACCTGTGAAAATGAAAAAAAATGTATTTTTAGGGTTTCTTATTTTTTCTCTTTTTGCGTTTCCGGGATGGTCCCAGAGTTGGAGTTCTAATCCTTACTGGTATAGTTTGGAACAGGGGAAATTTTATTTTAGAAACGGCGATTATGGAAAAGCCCTCATGTCGTTTGAGACGGCTCGGCGGGATCGAAGAACTATGTATACCCGGATGGAACAGGCTATGATTGAACTCTTATCTATTCCAGAGGTGCGGTACATGGGGGATTCTCTTGAACTCATAGAAGCCTATATCAAGGAACGGCATCAGGTAAACGCCGGAATCGCTTTGGAAGAATTGTATTATCGGTATCCTAAAAAATCCCTTGAAGGTTCGGCATATAGAGCGCTGGAGGAAATTAGCCGGTTAAAGGATTTTCCTGAAGCTGAATACTGGATAGGAGAAACCTTCCGTATTGAAGGGGAATTAGGCGTAGCCTTAGGGCAGTATCAGAAGGCTCACGCTCAACGGGCGTTTTTGGAAAATCCCAGTTTTGATACGGAAATTTTATATAAAATGGTGGATATTCTCAAAGCTAAACAGAATTACGCTGAAATGGAAAACCGGGCCTTAGAGATTCTTGAACAGGACCCTCGATGGTTTGGAAATTCCGGAGCGGTTACGCGGCGGGCTATGAATACTATTCTGGAAAATGGAGATAATGGGCTTCCTCGGTTTTTAACGATTTATCGGTATAACAATATTGCGGTAGAACGGGCCCATCGACTGTTAGGGTTATACTATTACGCTTCAGGTCGATATAATAAAGCCGCAGAACATTTGATGTTTTCATTTTTGATTCAGAATACTATACTAATCGAAGAAGTGCTCCGTAATCAATATGATTTTACCTTTACTACCTTAGATAATCTTATAAATGAAGTTATGAAAAGACCGATCTTAGTAAACTTTATCCAAGAAGTTGAATATTATAAAACCTTGTATTATTTTGCCGCCGCGCTTTACAATGACGGCAATACAAAACAAGTTCCTGCCCGGCAGTTGTGGACATTTTTAAGCAGACATCCAGAGATAGGCGAATGGAGCGGTAAAGCGAAAAATCAGTTGCGGACTCCTTTTGTAGAGCAAGTTATAGAAATGCCTTAGAGCAAAACGGCGCCGGTTCTAACTGGTTCCCTTGGGTTCCTGTATTAAGTCTAACCGATCTTAGATATCTTTGATGAAACGCAGCAGTTCCTCATAGTTGTCGATAATACGTTCTGCGCCGGCGTTTTCCAGAGTCTGCCGCGGACGGAATCCCCAGCTTACGCCCAGGGCATGGCAATTTGAGTTATGCGCGGTTTGTATGTCAATCTCTGAGTCCCCTATTAGTACGGTTTCATGGGGAGTGACATCTAATTCCATGAGTAAATCCCATACAACATTAGGATCCGGTTTTCGCGGCGATCCGGGCAGATCCCCGCGAATCCGGTCGAAAGAACCAAAAGGAAACAGCCCCTGCACCACCATGCGGGCTACCGGATCGGGCTTATTGGTTACAACCGCAGTCTTGATGTTTTTCCGCCGCAGTTCCGCGACGGCTTCTAACATTCCCGGATAGGCTTTGGAATAAACCAGCGGACTTTCCGCGTAAAATCGAGTAGCGTCCTTTGCAATCGTCGCGGCAAGTTCTTCGGCGCCAGCTTTGCCCTGGGTCTCACGAGGCAGCGCAAGAAAGGCCAGCCGTTTTATACCCCACCCTACGATTTTTGTATATTCTGAAGGAATAAGCGGCGGAAAACTATGAAGCGCCAAGGCTTTGTTCATAGATGCAGCGATATCTGTAATTGTATTAACTAATGTTCCGTCAAGATCAAACATAAAACACATAAATTTCATAAATTTCCTAGTATCTCTTTTGTATTGTACTTAGCAACCAACGGTAGCTTCCTGGGCCGGTTCAGACTCATTTCACACTAATAGACTATGAAACAAATAACTATATTATATATTCGTTGCATTTTATACTTCGTATTTTCCGTTTAAATGCAAATCTAACTTATTATGGAAACAAATATCATTTATGTCTATTCGTATCATGCGCGGTTCAATCAGATTACATACGGCTTACTTACGATTTGTTCATTGTTGTTTGTACTATTATTGACCGTGAGACCCTTTGTTTGTTCTAGGCATGGTTGCGCTTTTTATGAAATTCAGTTAGCTTCTAATCTATGAATAATCGAATACCTGAAAATCGTATTGCTCATTATACCTGCCGGAAAGTCTCGGACTCAATCCTTATTGATGGGAATTTAGATAAACCGGTTTGGGGACAGGCGGAAAAATCCCGTCCTTTTGTGGACTTGGTAAGCGGTGAACCGGCGTTTTTGGAAACCAGAATGGCTGGTCTCTGGGACAACGAAAACCTGTATATCGGATTTTGGATTCAGGAACCCGCAGTACGGGCAAGTCTTACCGAGCGGGATTCTTTTATCTGGTTTGATAATGACGTGGAAGTTTTTATAGACGGCGAAGACTGTTACTATGAATTTGAAATAAACGCTTTTAATACCATATATGAGGTACTGTTTGTCTATCAGGATGCCTTGAAGCGGGGCAGCCGTTTTGATACGCCTGAATTCGATCTTTACAGCCGGAACGTTGATGTATTAAGCGGATTCCAAGACCCCGCGCGATACGGCAAGCATCATCGAGGGAAACGCTGGGCTTTCATGGACTACGATTTTCCAGGACTGAAAACCGCGGTCAAAGTAGACGGCAAGATCAATGATCCGGAGCATATTGACAAAGGATGGACTGTAGAAATTGCATTCCCCTGGAAAGGCGTTGAAAAAATGCACCCCTCCCGCCGGTTCCCTCCCAAAAACGGGGATACCCTGAGAGCCGCTTTTTTCCGATTTGAAAATCTCCGGTTTCACAGCAAAACTCTGGGTGAAAGCGTAGGCTGGGCGCTTAATGAACACGGCGTATACGATTCCCATATTCCAGAGAATTTTTCCTGTCTGCATTTTAAAGAATAAAGCCCTGGGAGAGAAGCCGCTGTTACGAGAAGCCTCTATTTCTCTTAATGCATCGCTTCTCTCTCTACTTGTCAATCTATCTTTTTAAAAGGTACATTAATAGTATGTTAGAAAATTTTGTCAAAGCATTATTCGGGTCTCAGCATGAGCGGGATCTCAAGGCATTATTGCCTATATTACATGCTGTTAATGAGAAAGAAGCCTGGGCTGCGGCGTTGCCGGCGGAAGAATTCCCCCAAAAGACCGCCCGGTTCAGAGAACGCTATAAGAATGGGGAAAGTTTAGATGCTATGCTCCCGGAAGCCTTTGCGCTTGCCCGGGAAGCGGCTCGGCGAAATCTTGGAGAGCGTCCCTATGATGTGCAGGTTCTGGGGTCTATTGTACTCCATCATGGAAAGATTGTGGAAATGAAGACCGGCGAAGGCAAGACGTTAATGAGCGTTGCCGCCGCGTATTTGAACGCCCTTCCCGGAAAAGGTCTTCATGTGGTAACTGTGAACGACTACTTGGCGTCTCGGGATGCGGAGTGGATGCGTCCTATTTTCGGATATCTAGGGCTTACAGTAGGGACTATTCTTTCGGATATGGATAACCATCGGCGCAAGGAAAATTACGCCCGGGATATTACATACGGAACAAATAACGAGTTCGGCTTTGATTACTTGCGGGATAATATGCATGGAGACTTAAACAGCCGAGTCCAGAGGGGACATCATTTTTGTATTGTAGACGAAATCGACTCGATTCTTATTGACGAAGCCCGGACCCCGCTGATTATTTCCGGGGCCGCCGAGGATGATACCTTCAAGTTTGCAGAAGTGGATCGGCTGCTGGATTCTTTGGAAGAGGTGAAAAAGAAAGACGACGGTGATTATCCTGATGAAACTCAAGGAGAAGAAGTAATCGGCGATTACAAGCTCAATGAGAAGAATAAAAATATTTCTTTTAGCAATGCAGGACTTGCCAAAATCGAAACTATCCTGCAAAAACGCAATCTGATTAAAGGTTCCATCGTTGACGAGGAAAACTTTGAGTATCTGCATTACTTTACCCAGGCTTTACGGGCGCATAAGCTTTTCCATATTGACGTAGATTATGTGGTTCAAGACGGTCAAGTTCAGATTGTTGACGAATTTACAGGGCGCATACTTTCTGGCCGCCGTTATTCTGACGGTCTCCATCAGGCTATCGAAGCAAAGGAAAAAATAAAAATCGCCCAGCGGAACCGTACCTTGGCGACTATTACCTTCCAGAACTATTTCAGACTTTATGAAAAAATTTCCGGTATGACTGGAACCGCTGATACTGAGGCGGTAGAATTCAGCAAGATTTACCGTCTTGAGGTTGTCGTGATTCCCACAAACCTACCGGTCGCTCGATCTGACGAAGACGACGTAGTATACCTGAATGAGAAGGAAAAATATAACGCCCTCTGCGACGAAATCGCCGCAGCCCACAATAAGGGACAGCCAATTCTAGTGGGAACTGTTTCTATTGAAAAGTCTGAAGTGATTTCTGCGCTTCTCACGCACCGAGGGGTGCGGCATGAGGTGCTTAACGCGAAAAACCACGCCCGGGAGGCGGTGATCATCGCCGAAGCCGGCGCTAAAGGAGCCGTAACGATCGCCACAAACATGGCTGGTCGGGGTACGGATATCAAGCTGGGAGGCAATCCTGAACATCGGGCCCGAAAACGGATAGGTACTGACGCGAGTCCTGAAAAATATGCGGAAGTCTACAAAGATGAGTATGAAAAATGGAAAAAAGATTATGCGGAAGTTAAATCCATCGGAGGACTGTATGTAATCGGTACTGAGCGGCATGAAAGCCGCCGGATTGACAACCAGCTTCGAGGCCGTTCCGGGCGGCAGGGGGATCCGGGAAGGTCAAAGTTTTTCATATCTATGGATGACGATCTGATGCGGCTTTTCGGGGGAGACAACATCAAAGGTATTATGTCGAAAATCGGTATGGAATCAGGAGAGCCTATCTATCATCCTTGGCTGAACAAGAGCATTGAAAAAGCCCAAAAAAAGGTAGAAGAGCGGAACTTTGAAATCCGCAAACACCTGCTTGAATATGACGATGTGCTGAATCAGCAGCGTAAATATATCTATGAACAACGGGACGCGATTCTTGAAGATCAAGCCCTCCAGAAGCGCGTAAACGATGCTACTGCTGATATGGTATCCTCGGCGTTGACTCGTTTTAAGGACGCCTGCCGTCGGGACTCTGGAGGAGCGGTTCGAGAATTAACGGAATATCTGAAAACCAAATTTAATTACCCTCTGAAACTTGAGGCTGGGTCAAAAGAATTCCCTATTGAACCCCTTGAGGAGCGGATTCTCAAGGATTTGGAGCAGGATATTGCCAATAAGTCGGCGCAGATCGGGGAAGAACATCTGAATATGTTCATCAAGTTCCAGTATCTGCAAGGGATTGATCGGAAATGGCTGGATCATCTGGAAAACATGGAAGCCCTCCGGGAAGCCGTATATTTGCGGAGCTACGCCCAGAAAAACCCGCTTACCGAGTACAAGGTTGAAGGTTTCCAAATTTTTGATGCCATGATAGATCAGATACGGGAAGAAATCGCGTCTCGACTGCATCTGGTACGAATTCAGGTGGCGGAAGAACGAGAACCGCGAAGTCCGCCGATGGTTACAGTACACTCCGCAAGTCACGGCAATGTCGGCGCTTTTGCCGGAGCTAAAACCGCCGGCGGTTCTCCTCAAAGCGCTCATGTTCAGCCTGAAGCCGCTACGGTAGTCCGTTCTCAGCCAAAGGTAGGCAGAAACGATCCCTGTCCCTGCGGTTCAGGCAAAAAGTATAAACACTGCCACGGAAGATAAGACTCAGGAAGAAAAGAGGAGATAAAAATGGTATTGGTTTTCTATAAAATTACAGGTCTCCCATTCAGCTTCTATTGTTCACCATACTGGATACAGCAAAACCGCTTGATACTGTCCGTATTGAGGGTCTCCTACAGCCCTAGTCTGTTTTCTTTCATATTATAGTTGTTCCCTTTAAGAATAACTGCCTTGAGGTCCACGGATTACATATATTTCAGTTTACCAGAAGTACAATCCGTGGATTTTTTCGAGTATTTGCCTACTCCATGGCAGGAAGCTGCCATTGAGCTTCGATTTTCTTTAGTGGATTGACTATATGAGAGAATTACCGCGTCCAGTTCAAACAATCCTTCCCGTTCCTGGGTCAAATGGATCCGCATAATTCTTATCGGTCTTGACACTGAATTGATAAGATTTATTTTTCTGTCAGCGTATTGGAGCAGGGCGCTGCCGGGGTTTGGGGTTACGCCGAATTCCCTCAGTTTACGTCAAGTTTTAGGATATATTAGCTGGTGCGGCTTAATCTTGTATCCTTTATGTTCTTGTTTTACACTTCCCTTATGAACCAGAATTTTACTATACAGCATAAGATGTATCATAATCGAAATGTACTCGTCATCGCTGAACTTGGTACGGCTCATCAAGCAGACCCAATAAAAGCCAGAGAACTCATTGACGCCGCAGTAGAAGCCGGGGCGGATTGCATCAAATTTCAAATTGTATACGCTGACGAAATCCTTCACCCCAACACCGGCGCAGTCGCCCTGCCCAGCGGGAATATTCGGCTCTATGACCGGTTCAAGGATTTGGAAGTGGAATGCGTTTTTTTTGCGAATATGAAGGAGTATGTAGAATCCAAAGGACGTTTATTCCTCTGTACGCCTTTTGGAATCCGCAGCGCCCGGGAATTGCGGGACCTAGAACCGCAGGTCCTTAAAATCGCTTCTCCTGAGTTAAATTACGATGCGCTGCTCAGGGAAATCGCTTCATATCAGCTGCCGGTATTTCTCTCCACCGGGGTTTCAAAACTTGGGGATATTGAAGAAGCCCTGTATATTCTCAAGCCGCCGCATAATCCGGTTTGCCTCCTCCATTGCGTTACGTCCTATCCCGCGCCGGTAGAAGAGTATAATTTGAAGGTTCTTCAGAGTCTTGCGCGGGTTTTTGGGGTTCCTGTAGGCATAAGCGATCACAGTTTAGACCCTGAACTGATCCCCGGTCTGGGAACCGCGTTGGGAGCAGCGGCGATAGAGAAACATTTCTGTCTGTCTCGGAAGGATTCAGGATTGGACGATCCTATCGCGCTTCCGCCGGCGGATTTTGCTCGGATGGTTCAGTCCGTCCGTTTAGCTTCTGCTGAAGAAGCCCAAACCACGATTGAACGGTTTTCCCAAGAACGGGGCGCTTCATTGGTTCAGTCGATTCTGGGGGACGGGGTAAAACGGCTTGCCCCGTCGGAAGCGGCTCATTATCAGCGTACTAACCGGTCTCTTCATGCGCTACGGGATATCCAAATCGGAGAACGTATTACTGCTGATATGGTTGGAACCCTTCGTACAGAAAAAGTTTTGCGCCCTGGTCTGCCGCCGAGATGGTCTTCGAAGATAATCGGCTGTACCGTCCAATCGTTTATTCCCGCCGGCGAAGGCATCCGCTTTGAAGATATATTATCCGGTTTGCCGTAATCCCCCTGCCTTTAGGCAGGGGGATATAAGGCGCACCGAAAAGGTTTTGTACCAACATTTTTGACCTCCTGTCTATCTTGTTGTATACTAAAAAAGTCAAATAGACCTACCCACGCGGCGTGGGAACGGAACGTCTATGGATATGGCGGCTCCGGCTCTTGGCAGCAAGGGTGAAACCGCCGTAGAAACACCCGCTTAGAAAAAAGAAAAAAGAAAAGCGGGAGGGAAGTAGAAATGTTGGGGAGCAAGCCGGACAGCCGCCCCAAGCCCTAGAAAAAACCTTTAGGCAGGGGGCAGCTGACAATTAGGTGTTTTACGGAATGTATGGCAAAACCACTCTTCATATCAGGCATAATAGGGCATCCCAACAGGGCGTACATTCGCGTTTTTACCCCTTACCAAAGCTTTGTAAAATAAGATAGCATATAGGTATGAACGATTATACCGCTAAAAAAGAACAAATTTTCAGGTATATTGATAACGCAGTTCCGGTTGCAGTGGAATTGGAAACTGAACTGACCAAACGTCCCGCAATCTCTCCTGAATCCGGCGGGCAGGGAGAACTGGATAAAGCTGAATTTCTGGAAACCTGGCTCAAAGGCAAGGGAATTACTCAGTTGGAACGGCATGACGCTCCTGATCCCCGGGCAAAAGGCGGGGTTAGACCTAATCTGGCGGCGACTATCCCCGGCAAAGCGGATACCCGGCGTTTATGGATTATGAGCCATCTTGACGTAGTACCTCCTGGAGAAGCGTCGCTGTGGCAAAGCGATCCCTGGACTGTAGTTCAGCGGGAAGGCTGCTTATTTGGGCGGGGGGTTGAGGACAACCAGCAGGGATTAACCGCTTCGGTGATTGGGGCCCTTTCTTTGGTCGAACAGGGTATAACGCCGCTTCATACGGTAAAGCTCCTCTTTGTCGCTGATGAAGAGGTAGGCAGCGCTTACGGTATTATTTGGCTGCTTAAAAACCGAAATCTTTTCCGTCCAGACGATATGATTCTCATTCCTGACAGCGGGGATCCCCAGGGAGAAACCCTAGAGATTGCTGAGAAAAATATACTTTGGATACAATTTACTACCAAGGGCTTACAATCCCACGGCTCCAGACCTGATCAAGGGGCAAACGCTCACCTCGCCGGCGCAGACCTTATGGTATCTCTGCATGACGAGCTGGGCAGAACCTTCGCTGATCAGAATCCGCTCTTTGAGCCGGCGTATTCCACGTTCCAGCCTACGAAGAAAGAAGCGAATGTTCCCAATATCAATACGATTCCAGGAGAAGACGTGTGTTATATGGATATGCGGATTCTCCCGGAATATCCTGTCAAGACGGTCTTGGCGGAGATTGATCGGATTAAAACGCGAATCGAAACAAAGCACAATGTAACTATCAGCTATACCGTTCCTCAAGCAATGGAATCTAAAGCTACGCCCCAGGACGCTCCAATAATCAAGCTCCTCGCCAAAGCGGTTAAGGAAGTCTATCAGGTGAACCCCAGACCTATCGGCATCGGCGGCGGAACTGTGGCGGGTCCCCTTAGAAACGAGAATATTAATGCGGTAGTATGGAGCCGTATGAGTCATTCCGCGCACCAGCCTAACGAATACGCGGTGATAGATCACATTCTAGGAAACGCAAAGGTTATGGCGCTCCTTATGATGATGGAACATTAACTGTATATGCAGGGTACGCTTATTACCAGTATTGACGAATTGCCTCCGCTCCTGAGAGCATCTGTAAGCCCTGAAGAAGCCGAATACCTTGAAACTATCCAACTTCAAGGACTGCTGCCCTTTAGGGTAACGCCTCATTTTGCTTCTTTAGCGGGGACGACTCAAGACGATCCTATCAGACGGCAGTTCTTCCCTGATCCCAGAGAAGCCTGGGACGACCCTTTTGGATTGTCGGATCCTCTAGGAGAAGCCTTATACCGAACAGTCCCGCGCTTGGTTCACCAGTACCGAGATCGGGCGCTGCTGCTTGCCGGCGGAATCTGCGCCGGTTATTGCCGTTACTGTTTCCGCCGAGTTTGGATAGCCCAGTCTCAGGAGTTTATCAGTGAAACCGAGGTCTCTCAGGTTCTTGGATACCTCAAAAATCACGCTGAAATCAGAGAGCTGCTTATTTCCGGCGGAGACCCTTTGACCGGGACAGATGAAAAATTAGCGTGGTTATTCAGGGAATTGCGAAGCCTCAAGCCAACATTATTGCTGCGGCTTTGTACGCGAACCCCTATTACCAATCCCTATCGGCTTACACCAGAGCTTATCGGGCTTTTGAAAGCCTCCAGACCTTTGCGAATGGTGGTTCACCTTAATCATCCTAGAGAAATGGCGGAACAAACCAAGAAAGCCCTTGCGGATTGCCTGGATGCGGGAATACCAATACATGTACAAACGGTCTTGCTCCGAGGGGTGAATGACGACGCTGAAATCTTAGCCCTGCTTTTTCGGGAATGTCTTGAACTCGGACTTTCGCCGTATTACCTTTTTCAGCTGGACCTTGCGCCTGGAACAGCTCATTTCCGAGTACCCCTCAAACAGGGACTAGCTCTATATCAAAAACTCAAAACCCAAATATCGGGGCTTGGGCTTCCTAAGTATACCGTAGACCTTCCCGGAGGAGGGGGTAAAATAAGCCTTCATGACAGCGTAATAATCGGAACACAGGACGATCCGCGAGGAAAGGTCTATGTATTGTGCGATCATGACGGGAAACGATGGACCTATCCGGTAGAATAACTCATTTTTGGTTGTATACCGCTAATTCCATTCCGGGCAGAGACGCAACCCCGGGCAGGGGTTTCGAGGCTTTGAAAGATAAATACTTAAAAGGATGGATATCTAAGGCGTTAGGATACCAGCCCTCAATTTCATCAATATCTACAATGTTTAAAGCCGGACTATAGGATACAGGCAATACCGCGCCTCGTTCAAGCAAGAGTTTTTCCGCTTCCGCGAGGGTCTGCATTCGTTGTATCCCTTCCTCCCCCATAGAGCGATCCATAAGCCTTTCATAATCAGGATCATTATACTGGGCGTTATTCAGACTTGAGTCTCGACGCCACATCTCCAAGAAGGTGTAGGGGTCCGCAAAATCTCCAATCCAAGTAGTAAAACCAACGCCGTAATTATTCTGTTTAAGGGCGTCGTCATACTTATTGTAGGGAACTATTTCAATTTTGACCGGAACTCCAAGGTTATCCATCCACGCTTCTAACATGAGGGTTCCCACTCGGGATGCTTCAGGAGAAGGATCCAGCTTGATAACCAATACCGGAAGTCCCATCCCCTTGGGATACCCTGCTTCAGCCAGCAGGTCCTGAGCTTTTTCTATATCTGTATGTTCAACGCCGGCTACACGGGGATATCCGGCGATAGGATAGATCAGCGTTTTTGCGGGCAAAATATAACCCTGCCGAATCTGTTCCCAAGGCAAGGCTAGAGAAAGAGCCCGTCTGACTCGATAATCATTCCAAGGCTTTTCAGCGGACCTGATAAAATAGTAATGGGTTGAAAACATGGGATTCAGCATGATCCCGCTTAGATCGGTCAGATT
>JAITHD010000157.1 GCA_031280155.1 Treponema sp.
TGACATAGTAATTAAAGATAAAATAACAAACTATTAAATTTTAGTCAATATAAAAATACCCAATCTCAAAAAAATTAGAAAAATTTAGCGGTAAACAGCCCAAGAAATCCCCATAGAACCGGCGTTCTACAGCGCTGAAAAGAACCGCTTGCGTCAGGGCTTCAATGGATGAACCGCCTCATGTGAATACTGAGGGCTAATCCTATACCCATCATAGAGGCAATGACCGAAGATCCCCCATAGGACATGAACAAAAGGGGAATACCGGTAATCGGCATGATCCCCATCGTCATCCCAACATTAACTATAAAATGAAAGATATAAAGCGCGCATAATCCGGCGGCTATATAAGCGCCGAAGGTGTCCGAAGCGGTCGCCATGATCCGCACAAGCCTTATGCTTATGAGAAGGAACAGGACAAATACGATAATCCCTCCCACAAAGCCCCATTCTTCAGAAAAGATTGAAAAAATAAAGTCCGTACTTTGCTGAGGCAGGAACTGATAATGACTTTGGGTTCCTTGCAGATACCCCTTCCCCATCAGTCCGCCGGAACCAATCGCAGTAGTAGATTGGATAATGTGCCATCCTGCTCCTTTCGGATCAATATTCGGATTAAGAAAGATAATAAGCCGTTCCCGCTGATAGGATTTGAGGATTTTCAAAGCTGAAAAGGACCCTCCAAGTGAAAAAATAACAATCGTAACTCCATAGAGAATCCAGAAAAAATAGCCTTTTTTATACAGCAGCAGACCCAGGAGCGCAATAAATCCAATAAGCGCCAGCGCAAGACAGCACACGGTCACAAAACGGGTGTTGGTAAGCATAGTAATCGCCGCATAGGGTTCGTTTTTTGTAGCTATCAGAATATGATCCTGCCAGAGCGTCAAAAACACGAAAAACGCCGCAAGTCCAATCAAGGACCCTAAAAACAGTACATATCTGAGGGCAACCCCAGCGACAAAGGTCATCACCAGCAGAATAGGAATAAATACGAGGGATGTTCCCAAATCAGGCTGCATCAAGATAATCCCCATAGGGACAAACACAATAACACAGGAAATTAGAAAGCGAAGGAAAGAATTCGCCTTTTGTTTGGAATAATCCAGATATTGAGCAAGACAGAGAATCGTCGTGATCTTGGTAAATTCCGATACTTGAATACCAAAACCGCCGATCCCTATCCATGCCTTGGCGCCGTTGACTTCCCGTCCAAATTTCATAGTATATATCAGCAGCAGTAACGTCGCAATATAGAAATATAAAGAAATATTCTGAAGTTTATGATAATTAATTATAGAAAGAATCATAGCGATAACCAGCCCGCTGACTCCCCAGACAATCTGTTTTATGTACTCGTTGGAAACCAGTTCCCCCGCGGAAGTTACCCCTGAGGAGTAAATAAAGAGAATCCCGAAGGTAGTCAGACTGATAGAAGCAAGCAGCAGCAGAAAATCAATGCCCAGAATATCTTGAACTTTCACCAGTTATTCTCTCCGTCCCTGAATAGGCTGATACAGGACCCCTAACGTAGCTATAGCTTCTTCGTAGGTCTGATTGGCAAAAAGTCCCTGAAAAATAATCGCCGACGCATAAGGCGCCCACCACTCCCAGTTGTTTACCGCTTCCACAATAATAGAAAGCACCACCCGTTCTTCAGGCTTATTTGTTTCATAAGGCGCGAATGCGGCAAACCATGAATGCCACCGGTTTTGAAGCCCCACTTCACCAGTACCGGTTTTTCCAGCAATTTCAACAGCATCGATATTCACCGGAAACCGGGCGGTTCCCTCAGAGATAACTCCCCGCATATCCCGACGGACTGCTCTGAAAATACTTGGACTAATATCGCTTTCATGCAGTATCTGAGGCTCCGCTGAATTCTCAACCTCCCCGGTTATCGGGTCTCGGACTTCCTTCAAAAGATAGGGCTTATAGATAAGCCCGTTATTTACCGTCATTGCAACCATATTCGCCATCTGAAGCGGCGTAACTAAGGTATAGCCCTGACCGATAGACATATTCATGGTATCCCCGCCTTGCCACCGCTCATGGAATCGCCGCTCTTTCCATTGAGGCGTAGGAATAAAGCCCGCAATCTCCCCGGGAAGGTCAATGTTGGTAGTTTCTCCAAACCCATAATCTCGGGCATACGAAACAATGCGTTCAACTCCCAGATTATCCCGGCCTACAACCCAGTAATAAATGTCGCAGGATTGAGCCATGCCTTGATGCAGATTAAGCCATCCATGACCAGGTCTGCGGATATGACAGCGCCAAAGCCTATCCCCATAGGTAATTTCTCCGGGACATTCTACCACCTTATCCTGGGGAAACGCATTTTCAGCAAGAATACCTGTGGTCATCACTATCTTAAACGTCGATGCCGGAGGGTAGTTTGATTGAATCGCCCGATTGAGAAAGGGTTTGTTCGGATCGTTAAGCAGCATCTGATATTGAGCGCTCATATCGCTGCGGTTAAAGATATTCGGATCATAATAAGGATATGAAACCATTGCAAGAATTTCGCCTGTCGTAGGACGCAGCACCACTGCCGAGCCGATCCGCTTTCCCAGAGCTTTTTCCACTAAGGTCTGAATAGACCTATCAATCGTAAGCACCAAATTTTTACCCATTGCCGGAGGGTCTCTGGTAGTTCCCGCGCCTGAAACCCGTCGGCCCCGAACATCAACCGTCCGGGTTTCTTTACCTTCTTTGCCCCGAAGGAGTTCTTCATATTGCCGTTCAATGCCCATCTTGCCGACAACGTCTCCCATTCGATAGTTGTTATTGAATAGATTCAGCAGTTCATCTTGGGTGATATTTCCCACATATCCCAGTACGTGAGAGAGGCTGCCCGGCTCAACATAGGTACGCAAAGGCTTTGACTGCCAAGAAACTCCGGGCAGCGAATCCTTCCGTTCCGCAATAGCCGCAATAGCCCCAAACGGCACATTCACCGCAATTTCTACAGGCTGATACAGCGAGTAATATTGAACAGGAATTTTCCGGTCAATAACGTCCCGGCTGACCCCAAGAATTCCAGCGACTTGTTCAATAAGATCAGGTATTTTCTCTTGGGCTATTTCCGCAGGGGTAATGCTCACCGCAAAAGAATCCGTATTAAGCACCAAAGGCTGGGTAAAAGTACGGTCATAGATTTCTCCCCGCTGGGCAGGAATAACCGTAACCCGGCGGGCTATTTTCTGGGCTTGAGAAATATAGAGTTCACCGTTAAGAATCTGCATATTAAACAGCTTCATGCCGTAAGCAATGAAAATAACCATGAAAATGACCATGAGAATTTTGATTCGTCCCGCAGGGCGCGGATCCCCATTTTGCTCTTGGGACATTGTCGGGGGCATCAGATTTTCCTTCCTCCAATAAGTAATGATTTAAAAAGTCTTAGAAACGCAAATAAAAAAGGCGCTGAAAACGTATTAAAAGCGACTTCAACCCACAGCATAGGCGTATCCAGGGTATAAGCCGGCACTCCTTGGGTAAACAGAAGATGCAAACCTGAAAGCAGCAGGGCTTTGGCTGCGGTAGCGCCGGCGCATAAAAACATAGGCAGGAAAATAGCGTCCAAATAGAAAGCTCCTTTTAGAATTCCCGCCAATGCGCCGATCAGGGTTCGGATAAGCATATTAAGCCCTAGAGGAGCAGCGGAAAGCAAGTCCAGCAGGATTCCAGAAAAAAAACCCGTCAACTGTCCGGTCATGGTTCCGTTATTATACGCTGAAAACACGATAATTCCCAAGACCAGGTCCGGCGCCGCGTGATACACCGCCAATCGGGAAAGCAGCGTTGATTGCAGCATAGCCGCCAAAAGGGCAAAAAAAACAGCCCACAATACATTTTTAACCATCCAGTTCCTCTATCGCCGCTTCAGCTTCTTCTTGGATCGCTTCCGGTCGTATACTATGAGCATCAATGACAAACACATGCTCAAGCCGGGAAAAATCAATGGCGCTTTCTAATTCCAAATCCATAGAAATTTCATTTTCCTGATACAAGACCCGGCTCACCCGGCCGATAGTGATGCCCGGGGCGTATACCCCGCTGGCTCCGCCAATACCGCTGGTAATTATCACATCCCCAACGCTGATTTCATCTCTGGCTCGTTTTTGCACAAACCGCATAAGCAGCGGCGATTCAGGAACGCCTTGACCTTCTACAATTCCCTCATACCGCAATTCCGAAAGCCGAGACGGAATATAAGAACTCCCGTCATATACAGGCATGACCAAACTTTCAAATAATCCGGTTTGGATCACTTTGCCTACCAAGCCCTGAACCCCGTTTTGGTAGGCGATTACCGGCATATCATTCGCAATCCCCGCTCGTCTTCCTTTATTGATCACAAACGCGGAAAACAGGTTATCCGGGTCCCGCCCGATAATCTCCGCCGCAATTGATACATACTCAAGGCGTTCCGCAAATCCAAGCTGCTCCCGAAGTCTCCGGTTTTCCTGCCGAATTTCCGCGGTGCTTCGTTCCATTTTTTCATACGCTGTTACCCGTCGGGTTAATTCCGCATATTCCTCTCTGAGTTTAGCAAGCTCCTGTACAGACAAAACGGTTCGGGATACAAAAGAAGAAACCTCATAGATTCCATTGCGAATACCAGAAAAAAAGGATAAACCCATATCCCTGAAATCTATGATGAAACTGCTGTTTGAAAAATACAGTATCAAAAAAGAAATCAGGGTAAGAACAACAAAAACATATACATCCGCAACAACATGACCTTTCTGTTTTTTACCCTCATCCATCCCCTGTCCCCGATTCTAGTTATTCAAACTGTCGTAAATAGCCCGGTTATTATCGAAATTCCGAGCGTTTTCAAAGTATTTCCCCGCGCCTAAAGCAACGCAATCCAGAGGATTTTCCGCAATAATCACAGGCACGCCGGTTTCTTTGGAAACAAGCTTATGAAGCCCCTTGAGCAGAGAGCCGCCCCCGGTCATGACGATCCCCCGCTCCACAATGTCTGCGGCTAGTTCCGCAGGGGTCTGTCCCAGGGTCTGTTTTATCACTTCGATAATCTGGTTTATCGGGTCTTTGAGGGCTTCCCGGACTTCCACCGAATCGATCTCCAGCCTTCGGGGAAGTCCGGTAATAGCGTCAGTTCCCTTGATCTCGACTTTTTCGATAGTTTTGTCCGGCGCGGCGTTTCCAATATCAATTTTAAGGCGTTCCGCAGTCTGTTCCCCAATAATGAGGTTATGAACACTCCGAACTTGTTTGATGATAGCCTCGTCAAATTCGTCTCCTCCAAGACGTATCGCATTGGTAACAACCATGCCCCCTAAGGAGATTACTGAAACTTCTGTGGTTCCCCCTCCAATATCGCAGACCATGTGTCCCATAGGTTCCCAAATCTGGATATCCGCCCCAATCGCCGCGGCAAGACTTTCCTCAATAACCATTACGTCTCGAGCGCCGGCTTTATAAGCGCTTTCCTCCACTGCCCGGCGTTCTACCTCGGTGATGCATGAAGGAATTCCAATCACCATCCGCGGCTTTACCACGCGGAAAGGACCTCGGGGAAGCACTTTAGAGATAAAAAACCGGATCATCTTTTCGCAGGATTCTAAATCCGCGATTACGCCGTCCCGCATGGGTCTGATAGCGATGATATTTCCCGGGGTTTTCCACAGCATCCGTTTTGCGTCAGCCCCTACCGCGACAACCCGTTTTGTTCCCCGTTCAACCGCTACTACTGAAGGTTCATTTAAAACAATGCCTTTTCCTTGTATATAAATAAGCGTATTACAAGTTCCTAAATCAATGCCTATATCTGATGAATTATTTCCAAACATATTCTTCCCTCCGTTTCATTTCCTTTTCCTTACATATTAATTCGTATTCGAGCCTGCCTATGGGCCGGGTCTATTCGTATTGCTTTCCGCCATTCCGCCCGGGCCCGGGTCGGATCGTTGCTCGCGGCATAGATCTCGCCAAGCTGGTAATGGGCTTCCGCGTTTTCACCGCCCTCGTTAAGAATAGCCGTATATTGACTTTCAGCGCCTCGGATATCCCCGCGTTTTCTCAAGATTTCCCCTACCAGCAAGCGGGCGGCTATGATCCGCTTTGAATCTCTGGAAGTCTCAACACAACGCATAAGATACGCATGGGCGGTCTCTAGTTCGTTAAGCGCTATATAAGAACGAGCAATAGCAAGAAACAACAAATCCGAAGGGTACATCCCATCTCTTGTATCGTCAGAAAAGGGCTGCCCAATCTCAAGCGGTTTCAATGCCAGCGTAAAAGACGCTACGCTGCTTCGATAATCCTGAAGCGCCGCATAAGCCAACCCTAAATACTCAGGAATATCCGGCGCGTTATAGGCGGCTTCTCGGGCTTCTTCAAGAAATTTTACCGCTAAATCCGCATAACCGAATCCCTTATAATAATAGGCTTTCCCTAAAACATACTGAATACGCCCATCTTCAGAACTATTCTTGATGAGAAGGGCTTTTCGGAGGGACCAAATACAAGTATCGATATAGGTCAGGGTATCATAGGAATTAATCTGGGCAATGCCAAGCTGATAGGCGGAAAATCCACGGACAGTCAGCAGAAAATAATCTACTGGTTTAGCGGCAAGCAGGTCATCGCTCATTGCGAAAGCTTTGTCATAGGCGGCGTCTTCCCAAAGCTGGGCTAATTCCTGTTTTTCATTCCCTAATTTCGCTTTCCAGTCTTTGAAAAAGACTATTGCCAGAGACG
>JAITHD010000254.1 GCA_031280155.1 Treponema sp.
GCCCTCCGGGAAATGGGGAAAGCCTTTTATGCACTTGATGAAGCGGGACAGCTTTACATCAAAAAGGAAGCAGCCCCGGAAGTACCGGAACTGCCTATCGTATACATCGAGGCCGAAAATCAGGCCGAGGCAAAGCAGAAAATGCTTCGCCTCAATTCTCAATACGGCATCATAGACCTTGATGGTTTCCGTGAATTCATAGACGGCCTTGAAATGGAATGGGGGGACCTGGCCCTTCCCAACGGTGAACTGTTTGAGTTCCCCGACATCTTCCCGGACGATGGGGAACACCAGAGCCTTGCCGAGCGTTTCATCATCCCACCGTTGTCTGTTTTCCGTGTCGCCTCCGGTTACTGGCAGGACAGAAAAAAAGCCTGGCTCTCCCTTGGGATTCAGAGCGAAAAAGGCCGTGATGACGGGATGCTCAAGAATATGGCCATGCTTGCGAAGAAGGCCAGCGGCTCTACCCTCCCGTCAGAAAGCATTTTCGATCCGGTGCTTTGTGAAATCATGTACCGCTGGTTCTGTCCTCCCGGAGGGCAAATTCTTGACCCCTTCGCCGGAGGTTCCGTCCGGGGCATCATAGCGGGGAGCATTGAATACAACTACATCGGAATAGATCTCCGGCTGGAACAGATCGACGCGAACTATTCCCAAATAGACATCGTAAAGGACAAAAAGCCAGTGTGGATCTGCGGAGACAGCCGGGATATAGATTCCAGCCTCCCCCCCGGTTTTGAAGCCGACCTTGTTTTTTCCTGCCCCCCCTACGCCGACCTTGAGGTTTACAGCAAACAGCCGGAAGACCTTTCAAACATGGACTACCCTGAATTCCGCGCCGCCGAGGGGGACATCATCAAGAAAGCCTGTTCCCGGCTCCGGGAAGATTCTTTTGCCTGTTTTGTGGTCGGCGAGGCCCGCTCCAGAACCGGGCCTTACTATGGCCTCGTGCCGGATACCGTGAAAGCCTTTGAGGATGCCGGGGTCCGTTTCTACAACGAGATGATTCTTGTTACCCAAATAGCGGCTAAAGCCCTCACCGTGGCGGAGGGTTTCGTGAAATCAAGAAAAATCGGGAAAATCCATCAAAACATTTTGGTTTTTGTGAAGGGAGGCCCGGTTAAAGCCGCCGCGAAGTGCAAAATCGACCGCAAGGAACTTGAGGATGCTATCAATGAGGTGGAAAATGAAAATTGAAAATCTCATAGGCAAAAAATATGGCCGATGGACAGTTATGTCTAAAGCAGAAAAGGGCAGACATATCTATTATGAATGTTGTTGCGACTGTGGAGCAAAAAAGAAAATACGAGCAAGTTCACTTATTTCAGGGCGCTCTAAGTCTTGCGGATGCCTACTAAAAGAACGCCTTAGCCAAAGACCAAATAATATCAAACACAACAAAAGTTCAACTAGACTATATAAAATATGGAGTGGTATGAAAAAAAGATGTAATCAAAAAATGGCAGATAAATATAAAGATTATGCCTCAAAAGGGATAGTTGTCTGTAAAGAATGGCAAGATTCTTTTCTTGCTTTTTATGATTGGTCCATTAACAATGGTTATGCTGATAATTTGTCCATTGACCGAATAAATCCGAAAGGAAATTATGAGCCTAATAATTGTCGCTGGGCATCAAATCAAACTCAATCAGAAAATCGGCAGAATGTTGTCCTTTATGATTACTTTGGAGAAAAGCTATCAGGGCATGCTCTTTCTATTCGCTTGGGTTTTTGGCCTGGCTATGTAAGAGAACAGATCAGGTCAGGGAAAAAGATATTAACAATCGAAAAAGATAAGATTGTATGGGAAAAACAAAACAATAGCGAGGTTACCTCATGAAAGCAGAAAACGTTATTTTACGTGGTTTGATACCATGTTTTTTTGCTATTTTCGCCGCCATTTCGTTAAGTGCCTCAAGATGCAATATAGCCAATTCTTTTGCTTTTTCATACGAAATTGCTCCAAGCCTAAGCCACATTTTAATCTTGTGCAGTTCGTTGGTATGTTCGTTCATTCTTGGGTTCTCCTTCTGTCCAGACATTACGGCGGCTTTTTTTGTTCTTCAAGGAGAAGTCAGGAGAAACGAGGAAGAAAACATGGATTTTTACAAGGAAAAAGCGTGGAGGAGGTATCTATGGCGGAAATAACCGAGAAGCAACGCGCCGCTCTCGCGGCGGGGCGCAAGTCATTCACTTCTGACTACCAGCCGAAGAACCCAGGGCGCAAACCTTCAAAACTCAAAAAATGGGTAAAAGAATACAATGTTGGCGCGGCAGACTACAAGGCTATATTTAATAACATAATTGCCTGTAAAACTGTAGAGGAACTGAAAGATATGATTAAAAAAGGGAATGTTGAAAAACTCCCTGTTGTTGTTATAGCCTGCGCCGCCGCAGTTGTAGACGATATACAGCATGGGCGGATGACTTGGATAAATACTGTCCTTGATAGGGTCATGGGAAAGCCAGTCCAGGCAGTGGAGGCGAGCGGCCACATTGACATTACTCAAGAGGTCATAGACTATTCTATGTTATCCGATGAACAACTCAGCGAAATTATCAGAAGCGCGGAAAGCCCAGATTGAAATGGCGAAGCGTGAGTTTGGCCGCCGTTATCTTAAAAATTTCATCTCTTACACCTATGGGGAAAAGTATAAATTTGGCTGGGTACACCGCATTATGTGCGCGGGGCTTGATCGTTTTTTGGCTGCTGTAAAAGACGGGTTGTCCCCGCGCCTCGCTATTTTTATGCCGCCGCGTCATGGCAAGAGCGAAATAGCGTCCCGGCGCTTTCCAGCTTTCGCTTTAGGTAAGAATCCGGATATATCAATAATTGGAACATCCTATAGCGCGTCCCTCGCGTCACGGATGAACCGGGATGTCCAGCGTATCATTGATGGTGAAGCATACAAGAAACTATTTCCCCAAACAGCCTTATCAAGAAGTAATATCAGAACAATTTCCGGTATTGCGTTACGCAACAGCGATATATTTGAGATAGTCAATCACGCCGGAAGTTACCGGGCGGCGGGTGTCGGAGGCGGCATAACGGGCATGGGCGCGGATATTCTAATCATTGATGACCCGGTAAAAGACAGGGCGGAAGCGGAAAGCGATGTATACCGGGAAAAGGTTTATGATTGGTATATGTCAACCGCCTATACGCGGCTTTCTCCGGGGGGCGGCGTGTTATTGATAATGACCCGCTGGCATACTGATGATCTTGCGGGAAGAGTATTGAAAGCAAGCGATGATTGGAAAATTATTTCATATCCGGCTATAGCGGAGGTTGATGAAAAACACCGTAAGGCGGGAGAGGCGCTTCACCCTGAACGTTATAGCCTGAAACACTTGCAAAAGATAAGGGCAATTTTACCATCGCATGAGTGGTCGTGCCTCTTTCAGCAAACTCCTATCATTCGCGGCGGCAATATGCTCAACACCGAAGCCATAGTCCGGCACAAGTCAATTTCCGAATACCCGAAGAACCTCAAGTGGTACAGGGTATGGGATCTGGCCCATACCGCGAAGGAGCGGGCCAAGCAGGACCCGGACTATACCTCCGGCACGTTATTGGCATTCAGTGTGCAAGATGATGCTATGCATTTATGGATCAAGAACGTGAACCGCATGAGAAAAAACGCGCCGGAGCGGGATGCCGAGATATATACGGTATCCCGGCTGGACGGCGCGTATGTCAAGATAGGTGTCGGCGGCAGCGTGGATTCAAAGGACGCTATAGCCACCATGCGGAAAATCCTCAAAGGAAAGCGGACGGTATATTCGGTAAGCGAGAACAAGGACAAGGTGGTTCGTGCTACCCCGCTGGAGCCTGTTTTCAAAGCGGGGAATGTTCATGTCCCTCTGGGTGCGCCCTGGCTCGATGACTGGATTTCGGAGATCAATGCGTTTCCCTTCGGGGCGCATGACGATCAGGTAGATAACCTTTCATCAGGTTATAGCCTGTTTATGCAACAGGGGGATACCAGTT
>JAITHD010000204.1 GCA_031280155.1 Treponema sp.
ACGGAGATACTCAAAAGAATTGATATCATCATCAACTAAAGAATTGACATAGATATTCATTAAAGCCGTTCCATCATTATCAACTGCGGTCAATAAATATGCTCTAGTTTCCCCGGTAAAAACACGATAAATCAGCACTGGAGTCTCGATTTTCGCGGTAAGCAGCGCTGGATTTTCTTGATATATAGAGTATGAGGGATGCAGTGCGCCGATTTTACGGGCATACTCAAGCGCTTTGAGCAGGACTTCCTGTTCTGATAACACCTGAGGAAAGGGACGCTCCCTGCTTACCTCAGCTCCGGACGCCAGATTCTTTTCTATGGCTTCCCAGGTTTCTGTTATCTTCTCTTCTTGAGTTTTAGACGTGTTTATAGAACCTGTATTACAGGACATCAAGATCATAACCATTATGACCATCAAGTATTCCGCTATCTTTTTCATGTTTTTCTCCTTAATATCCATAGACTAACAATCTGTAACAGGGATCGGAAATCCATAAATCCTTTCTTGGATACTCATAGACCCATGCGGGAGTATTAGCAGGCATCATCTCATTAAAGACTTTAATCGACGTCCTGTATATGTGACAATACCTTTTTTCCATGAATCATATTAGAAAAGGCTCTAGACCATCATCTCCGGCTGGGAGATGATGTAAGTCTATGCGGTACAAGAGATTAAGTGCACAAAAGGTCAATAAGATTTTATTGCGCTTTTGCGAGGATATAACCGCGGCCGCCGCGGCAAAACTGGTGAAGGTAAACCGCAAGACCATCAACAACTACTACAATGACCCCGGACAAAGAGCTGGTGGAATAATACTACGGAGGTCTTAGGCATGAAGGGAACACAGCATCGGCGCTGGTATGATAGGAGAATGACATCGTCGCGGACGCGCTGATAGCGCCGGTACATGACAGCGAGCGCTCGTTTGCGCTGGAGCATATTGAAAAACAGCAAGCCGATACAAACCGTTATTTTCGATATATTCTCCAATTTATCCCATAGTGATGAACCCTAAGCCCTATCTGGCGTTCGGTGATCCCCAGCCTTCGGGCGGCAGCGGACATATTACCTCCGCTTATCTTCAAAGCCTCAAGAATAAGCTCTTTTTCAAGCCGGGAAAGGGCCGCTTCAAGCGTTGCGGTAGGCTCAGTTTTCGTCGAAACTGCTGATTGGAGGCTCGGGGGGAGATTATAGGAATGAATCACCATATCCGCTGAAAGGATCACCCCTCGTTCTATGCAATTTTCCAGTTCCCGTACATTTCCGGGCCAAGAATAACTGGTGAGCAGATCTATCGCGGGCATAGAAATCCGTTTGATCAGTTTATTGTTTTTTTTAGCGTATTTTTCAGCGAAATAATCAGCCAGCAGGACAATATCGCTTTTTCGTTCCCGCAGCGGCGGAACCTGTAAAGGAAATACATTGAGCCTATAATACAGGTCTTCCCGAAACCGTCCGGCTCGAACTTCTTCTTCAAGATTTCGGTTTGTAGCGGCAATGAGCCTCACATCTACCTTAATCGTGCCGGTGCCGCCGACCCGTTCCAATTCCCGTTCCTGAAGCACCCGCAGCAGTTTTACCTGTATCCGAAGAGGAAGCTCGCCGATTTCGTCCAAAAAAAGAGCCCCCCTGTGAGCAAGCTCAAACCGTCCCTTGCGCTGGGCTGTAGCGCCGGTAAAAGCCCCTTTTTCATGTCCGAATAACTCGCTTTCAATGATCGATTCCGGCAGAGCCCCGCAGTTTATCTTGACCAGGGTTTCATGAGAGCGTTTTGAAAGACGATGCAATTCAGCGGCTACCAGTTCTTTACCGGTGCCGCTTTCTCCCATAATGAGTACCGTCGCGTCGCTCGGCGCAACCTGGGTGAGCATCTCGTAAAGCCCCCGCATGGCGCTGCTGGTTCCCACAATGGCGCTGCCTTCCGCGATTTTTCCGTTCCGTCCTAGTCCAAGACGTTCCTGTCCCGCCGAAAACGTCTGGTTTGAATCTTCATATTCAAATGCAAAAGCCTGGTCCTGCCTGCTGAGACGGAATTGTTCTTCAAGAATCCGCTCTCTGAGCTTGGCTGAATCCGCAATAATAGAAGAAACTTTTTCTAAAAGAGACCGATCCCTTGGAATTTGGGTTTCTACAGGGTTCTGCTGAATCCGGCGTTCAGCGCTGAGGGTGCCGATAATACTTCCTCCAGATTGGATCGGGACGCAGTAGTAGGTAAGCCCTGCCATATCCGCTTTGGTACGATTTTTTGCCCGGTTGAGAAATCGCGGATCCTGTGCAAGGTCTAGGACAATAATCGCCTGTCCTGATTCAAAAACTCGCCCCACCAGTCCTTCTCCAAGGCGATACTGTCCCCGTTCTTTTTCTTCTGGGCTCAGTCCATAGGCTTCTTCTATTTTCAGGAGTCCTGTAGACCGATCCAGCAAGGTCACCATCCCCCAGGTAAGTCCCGCCCGCACTTCAAGAAGCCTCAACAGGGGGCCCAACCCAGCCCTCAGTTCTACATATTTATCAAAGGTTCGAACTATATCAAAAAGCAGTTCCAATTCAACCCGTTCCCAGTCCAGCTCAGAGGTTTTAGACAAAATACCAGGGGCTTCAGAAACATCCATGACCAGATAATACTATATATACAAACAATATGCTAGTATTTTACCACAAGCGCCGTAAAGCCCCTGCCTTGAGGTCTGGGGATATGGCGCAAAAATTCGTATAATTTCTTGTCTGAGGGATTGCATGATAACGCTGCTTGTGGTATAACCCTGAATGTCAGTTGCCCGCGCCTAAAGGTTTTTTCTAGGGCTTGGGTCGGTTGTCCGGCGTGCTTCCCATATAGTATTATACTATATTCTACTTCCTTCCCGCTTTTTTCTTTTTTCT
>JAITHD010000205.1 GCA_031280155.1 Treponema sp.
TTGTTGATTTTTTGAGCCTTTTGCAGTATCTCTTTTCGGGAAATTCCCCGTTCTTCAAGAGACGGCGTTGTCTTCTTTACCATTTTTACTCGTTCTTTTTTGTCTTCGGCTTTAATAAATATTTCTCTTACATACAGTTTATGCAGCTTTATGAAATGTACATAATGTTCAAACAGAGGAGTATTGTAAAAATATATTTCCTTGCTTTTCTCTTCTCGAAGGGTGCTGAATTTTTCTTTAACCCCCTTTTCTACCTGTGCCATATCTTTTACTTCACAAGTAAACAAATACTGGTACCTGTTTTCTTTTGATTTACCGGTCATCGTATTATATTCTTTTAACCGCCGTTCCAAATCATTGGTCTTGCCGATTTTGCATTTTGAAGGTTCCAGCAATGCTTGAACAATATAGATGTATTGTTTTGTCTTATCTTTTGCCACTACAGGCATCTCCTCAAGGGATTTTATCCAGTCCGCCGTAAAACCCCTGCCTTTAGGCAGAGGACTCGTAAACTATATGTCCAGATTGGATACCAGGAGGGCGTTTTCCTCGATAAACTCCCGCCGAGGGGCTACGTTTTCTCCCATAAGGGTCGAGAAAATCCGCTCCGCCTCAACCGCGTCGTCAAGGTGTACCTGCATGATGTTCCGCTGAGACGGGTCCATCGTCGTATCCCAGAGCTGGTCCGGGTTCATTTCCCCCAAGCCCTTGTACCGCTGAATCCCGATCTTTTCCGGGTCCCCTTGGGCTTCCCCAAGAATCCGCTCTTTCTCAGGGTCGTCATAGGCGTAAAAGGACTTTTTCCCCCAGGTAATCCGGTAAAGCGGCGGCATAGCAAGATACACATGCCCCCGCTCTATCAGTTCAGTCATGTACCGGTAAAAAAACGTGAGCAGCAGGGTTCTAATATGAGAGCCGTCAACGTCCGCGTCAGCCATAATAATGACCTTGTGATACCTGATCCGGGATGCGTCAAAACTATTCCCCGCTCCCGCGCCGATGCTGGCGATAATGGGCTGGAGCTTGTCGTTGGTAACGACTTTCTCGATGCGGGTTTTTTCCACATTGAGCATCTTGCCGAAGAGGGACAAAATCGCCTGATACTGCCGGTTTCGCCCCATTTTCGCGGAACCCCCGGCGGAATCCCCTTCAACAATGAACAGCTCGCACAGAGACGGGTCTTTCTCGGAACAGTCCGCCAGTTTTCCCGGCAGCCCGGCGCTGTCCATCGCGTTTTTCCGCCGCGTCGCGTCCCGGGCCTGCCGAGCCGCAATCCGGGCTTTCGCCGCAAGCAGGGATTTTTCCAGAATATTGGTAATCACCTCTGGGTATTGATCAAAATGCCGCTCAAGCTGTTCATTCACAAAGGTTTCAACAATGCTCTTGACCTCAGAATTGCCCAGCTTCGCCTTGGTCTGCCCCTCAAACTGAGGATTAGGGACCTTCACAGACAGAACCGCGGTCAGCCCTTCCCGGACGTCGTCGCCGGACAGGGCTTCGTCGAGCTTTTTCGACTGCTTTGATTTCTTGAGAAACTCGTTCACCGTTCTGGTCAGGGCGGATCGGAACCCTACCAGATGAGTCCCTCCCTCCCGGGTGTTAATATCGTTTACAAAAGAGTACATAATCTCGTTGAATCCGTCGTTGTACTGCACCGCGCAGGCGATCTCTATATCATCCCGCAGCCCTTCAAGATAAACCGGCTCTTTATACAGCACGGTTTTATGTTCATTTAAGTATTCGACAAAACTCCGCAGCCCTCCTTCAAACTTGAATTCGTGAACCTTGGGAACCTGAAGGCGCTCGTCCCGAATGGTAATCTTGAGACCCTTGTTGAGAAACGCCAGCTCTCGAAGCCGGTTGGAGAGGGCGTCGAAATTGTAGCTTGTGGTCTCGAAAATCGAAGAATCCGCCTTAAAACGAATTACCGTGCCTCGGCGGTCTGTCGCCCCCTCCTTGGCTGCCGGGGATTCAGGGATCCCAAGGCGGTAGCGCTGGGTGTAAACCCCGCCGTCAATATGAACAAAGGCTTCGCACCATTCGGACAAGGCGTTCACCACTGAAACGCCTACGCCGTGGAGTCCTCCTGAAACCTTATATGACCGTTTATCGAATTTTCCCCCTGCATGAAGCCGGGTCATCACCAGCTCCAGAGCGCTGACCTGCTCTTCTGGGTGGATGTCTACCGGAATGCCCCGCCCGTTATCCTCAACCCGGACAATATCGCCTGTTTCAAGCACTACAAGAATAGTATCGCAGAAACCCTGCATAGCCTCGTCAATGGAATTGTCCACCACCTCGAACACCAGATGGTGCAGCCCGTCAATGCCGGTAGTCCCAATATACATGCCCGGACGTTTCCGCACCGGCTCAAGACCGGTAAGAACCTGAATGTTTTGTGCTGAATAGTCTGAACTCATGCCTCAGTGTAGCTGTTTCATGGTAAAAAGTAAACCCGTCTCAGGGAAAAACCCCGGCGGACCCATATACCTTTTGAAGGATATAAAAAGTCCAGGGATTACACGGATTAATAGGAATTTTAGTGTATATATCCGTGAAAATCCCCGTGTAATCCGTGGACTATGGTTAATAGTTTGCCCTGGCAGGGGCTTATTCGGTTAGATACACGGTTCGCCCGTGCAGATCATGGACGTGCCTGTTACTGTTTGGGTAGAGCCCGGTAAAAGCGTCAATCTGGGCTTGCGACAATTCCAGAAGGGTCGTCAGAATACACCACTTAACCCCTTTGGTATACGGCGGACTCGTGAGGGAGCCGTCATAGCGGTACCACGCCGGATTCGGCGGCAGAAGCGCGCTGAGATTAAT
>JAITHD010000228.1 GCA_031280155.1 Treponema sp.
CCTGTATATGAAGCGCTTTATATGCTGGTTAGCGCTCTTTTCGGTACTTTTTGGAATACATGCCCAACAGTTTAATCTAAAAGTTTACAAGATAGGTGAAAAAGGACCCGCCGGAGGCATTGTTTTTTATGATAAGGGCAGAGTTACTGAGGGTTGGCGTTATTTAGAGGCAGCGCCAAATGATGCAGGTCCTGTACAATGGGGAACTTATGATGAGGATATCGGCGGAACAAGTTCAGAAGTAGGAAAAGGAAAAGCAAATACCCAACTTATTATTAGTAAACTTAGGCAATCCGGGGAAATAAACAAAGCCGCTCAACTATGTACCGTGTTAAATATTAACCGGTATAATGATTGGTTTTTGCCTAGCAAAGATGAACTGAACTGGATGTATGAAAATCTTAAGTCCTCTGGTTTAGGGGGGTTTCAAAATGACTGGTACTGGTCTTCGTCGCAGGACGGAAATTATACGGTATGGGTGCAGCACTTCAGATACGGCTCCCAGTATTTTGCCAATAAACTTGATATATGTTATATACGAGCGATACGGGCGTTTTAACCACTGGATAAGCGCCGGAATGTTGATGGTTTGGGATCCCTATTCCTCAAAATCTTGCTGGATTTTCGATGAATATCTGAGACTATACACAAAGTATAGTATGTGCTATTATTATTTTAAAGGAGCGGATAATGATTCGGAAGAACATTGTTTTTTTATTGTTTAGTTCATGTCTGTTAGGGTTTGGTCAGGTGGGTCAGGAAGATTTTGTCCTTCAGGACGGGGTGCTGATCAAGTATACCGGCGTTGAATCAGCAGTAATTATACCGGATAATCTGGGCATTACAGAGATTGGAGAACGGGCGTTTGCTTTTTCCAAGGTAACGTCAGTAACTATTCCGGCGGGTGTGAGCCGTATTGGAAATTGGGGATTCTGGGGTTCTGAGGGACTTGCCAATATACAGCTTCCAGAAGGGCTTACTCATATTGGGGATTGGGCGTTTTTAGGTTGCAGCAGTCTGCAAACCCTACGGTTTCCTGACACGCTTATCAGTATTGGAGATTGGACCTTTGGGAATTGTCCAAACCTGACTAGTATTGAAGTCAGCGAGGAAAATACCGCATATCGCAGTATAGAAGGGGTATTGTTTGATAAAACCGGTACAATACTGGCGGTATATCCGGGAGGAAACCAAAATCCGTCGTATACTATTCCTGATCAGGTTGAGTTGATCCGGAATCTCGCGTTTTCCAGCGCAGTCAATCTGGTTACTGTTAGAATCCCTCCCAGTGTTATCTATATTGGTAATCTGGCTTTTTATGGATGCCCTAGTCTCACCAGTATTGAGGCAGCCGAGGAAAATCCTGGGTATCGCAGTATAGAAGGGGTATTATTTGATAAAACCGGCGCGATTTTGCTGGCATACCCAGAGGGCAATAAAAACCCGACATATACTATCCCCCTGGGGGTACAAACTATTGGGGAACGGGCGTTTTATGGATGTACCGGCTTTAGCCGTATCAATATCCCAAAGAGCGTTACCACTATCGGGCAGGAAGCGTTTCAAGAGTGTACTGGTTTGGTTAATATGCAGATTCCTGACAACATTACCGCTATTGGAGATCGGGCGTTTTCTTATTGTACGAGTCTCGTTGCGGTCAATATCTCCAGCAAGGTAACGAGTATCGGAAATCAGGCGTTTTATGGGTGTACCAATTTGGAGCTTATTCATCTTTACCGAGAAACTCGAATGGGAAAGGATGTTTTTGAGTCTGTACCCGGACAGCTCACATATTTAGATTAAGGATAGAGCGGGCAGTGACTGATTGATGGTCCAAGGGATATTGAATCAATACGCTGTCCCTTATTCATCCTAAAAGCTCTTGACGGTGTAAATATGAATATAGTATGCTTATGAAAACAGTATATGTAGGTGAATTGGTATAATGAACCGGATTTAGAGAAGGAGAAATACATTGTGGCAAAAAATAAAATATATAGATATGTATATGCTGGAATAGCCCTTGTTATGGCTTGGTTCATAGAGGGCTGCGCGGGTTCAAAGCCTGCTCAGACCGCCCCAGAACCGCCCCAGAAGCAGCGGAATACAAATGCGCCTGCGCCGCGTTCAGAGTCTGTAATCGAAAACAGCAGAGGTTATAAAGCTGAGGAATCAGAGTTAAAAAATCCTCCTCAATGGGTACAAAACGGGGAGGAGTCTCTGCCTAAAACCAAGGGACCCTATTATTTTCAGGCAAAGGGTGAGGGTTCTACCATAGCTGAGGCATCTCGAATTGCCGAAAATGAAGTAAAACGCCAGATTGGGTCATATATTTTGTCGCCTTTACAGGTTGAAGCCGCTGTAGAGGGAGAAACAAGAACTATAAAAGATTCCCAAAAAACTTCTCGTGAAACCAAAGAAGAACTGGCGGAACAGGATTATATAATAAAATGGATACAATCTTCAGCTTCTTTTTCAGACGTTCACTGGGAAGATGATTACTGGGAACGTCATAAAACAGGAAATACTGAAACAATTCGCTATTGGGTTCGGTATTCTATTACTGAAGAACATGTAGCCGCCGCCAGATCCCAGATTACAAGGCAGTATGATATTGCCCAGAAAGAAGCCGATGATTTTATCAAACTGAAAGACAGATTGGAAAAGGTATTATCTCTATTGGAAAGACTTAGCTTTCTTGACCAGGAGAATCAATACAGGAAACAGTATGAAAATTTACTTATAATTCAGACTCAATGGCAAGAACTCACGACATTGCGGGAACATCCTGATTATATCAAAAAAGGCAATGAATTGACCGCAGGAATAAGGTACTATGATCCTACTGACAGCAAGCGGCAGATTAAGCAAGAAAATGAACGATTGCGGATACAGCAAGAGATAGCAATTAATGAACGCAAACTTTTGGAAGAACAATATCAAAGCGGCGGCGGCGTCCATAAAAACGATGGTTCTGTTCCAGTTTCCCGATTTACCCAGCTTACAGTAGGGACAACTCGGCTTCAGATAGGCAAAATGGTAACTAACGGCGATTTTTCTTCTTTTTTAGACAGTACTGATAGACCCAACTTGTTTGCCAGAAATCTGGTTAAGGATAATCCGGCGGTCAATGTTTCATGGCTGGAAGCGGTTTTGTACTGCAACTGGTTGAGTGCGCGTGAGGGATTAGGTGCTTATTATATTGTTACTGAAAAGCGGGTCCAGACCGGAGGAGATAGGAAGGGATATAGACTTCTTACTATGGAAGAAATCAACAGAGGATTAGACCGGAAGGTAATCAAACCAGAAGACGTAACCTATACCGCAGTCCTGAGTTCTGAATCTGATAAGGCGTATCGGTTTGATCCTGGAACTCAGGAATTGCGGGCAGTAGACAGCAGTTTTCCAACCAACAATATAGGATTTATGGTTGTTAGACAATATTAATAGAAAGGAGGAGGGGTTAATCCCGCCGTAGTTCTTATGAAAAAATATATCGCATTTTTTTTCACTTTTTTGGTTGTACATACAGGCGTTTATACTGAACCTGTTGATTATGATAGGGCGATTATAACCTATACCGCAGCATTGCGGGTTAATCCTAATGACGACGAAGCGCTTTTTAATCGAGGCAATGCATATTATAACAAAAAGGACTATGATCGGGCTATCGCCGACTTTACAGCAGCCCTGCGGATCAATCCCGATAATGAGAATGCTTTTTATTATCGAGGGCTTGTATATTACGCTAAAGGGGATTACGACCGGGGGATTGCGGACTATAATGGGGCGTTGCGGATCAATCCTGATAATCCAAAGTCTTTCTATTATCGAGGACTTGCGTATTACTACAAAGGGGATTATGACCGGGCGATTGCGGACTATAATGGGGCGTTGCGGATCAACCCTGGTTATGCGGAGGCTTTAAACAGCCGCGGGCTTGTATATACTAATAAAGGGGATTACGACCGGGCTGTCGCGGACTATAATGGGGCGTTGCGGATCAATGCCGCCTTTGTAGAGGCGTTGACTAACCGGGGACGCGTGTATATTTACAAAAAGGATTACGACCGGGGGATTGCCGATTTTACTCTGGCGTTGCGGATCAATCCTGCCTATATGGACGCTTTAACCAATCGGGGACGGGCGTACATTTATAAAGAAGCGTATAACCAGGCAATTACCGACTTTACTGGGGCGCTTCAGCTTGATCCTAACAGTGCGGACGCCCTCAATAATCGGGGACGAGCGTATATTACGAGAGGGGATTACGACCGGGGGATTGCCGACTTTACCCTTGCCTTGCAGATCGATCCGAATTTTGCGGATTCCTTAAATAATCGAGGCAACGCGTATATAGCAAAGCTGGATTATGACCGGGGAATTGCGGATTATACCGCAGCGTTACGGATAGACCCCAATAATGGGGATGCTTTCTTTCGTCGGGGCAATGCGTATCGACACAAAAAAGACTATGACCGAGCGGTTGGGGATTATACCAGCGCGTTGCGGATAGATCCAAACATGGCTGCCGCATATTATAACCGCGGGCTTGCATATTCTTCCCAAAAAGCATACGACCAGGCGATTATAGACTTTACAGCGGTAGTGGGTAATAACGCTAATGATGAAAATGCTTTTTTTCAGCGAGGGCTTGCATATTCTTCAAGGGAAGATTATGAGCTGGCTCTATTAGATTATTTTTCAGTATTGCGGATCAATCCTATTAATGCCGATGCTTTTTACTATCGAGGTCTCACATATTATAGCAAAGAAGAGTATGATTTAGCGGTTTCTGATTTTACTGCGGTACTGAACATTAAGCCTGTTTATAGCGATGCTTTTTATAACCGGGGGAATGCGTATTCGGCTAAGGGAGAATACGACAGAGCTGTCGCGGATTATACTGAGGCGTTGCGGATCAATCCTGTCAATGTTTATTTTTTAACAAGCCGAGGTATAGCGTATTCAAACAAAGCCGATCCGGATAGGGCTATCGCGGACTATACTGAGGCGTTGCGGATCAATCCTGCTTATAGCGATGCCTTTTATAACCGGGGGAATGCGTATTCGGCTAAGGGAGAATACGACAGGGCTATCACGGATTATACTGAATCTCTGAGAATTAACCCCCAGAATGCGTATACCTTTTTCAATCGGGGAGTTGCGTATAATGCTATAGGCAATTACGATAGGGCGATTGCCGACTATACCGCGGCGCTGCGGATAAACCCTAATGACGCTAATATATTTTACAATCGAGGTAACGCCTATACCCGCAAAATAGAGCATGATAAGGCGATTGCCGACTATACCGCGGCATTGAGAATTAACCCTGAATTTGTTAACGCCTTAAATAACCGGGGCATTGCGTATGCCGGCAAACAGGACTATGATCGGGCTGTCGCGGACTGGAGTAAAGTCTTGCAAATTGATCCTGATAATGTTATAGCGAAAGAGAATATTGCAAGGGCTGAGACCCAGCAGAATACTGCTCTTGCGGGATTCGGTTCTGATCCATCTGGAATTGATAATGTATACCAAGATTTATACCGTAAAATCATGGAAACCGATGGAATATATGAAAAATATCTGCCTAGAAGTAAACTGACCCAGCTTCAAGCGGTTCGTCAGACCTTGAGAGATAACGCCCATGATATAAATCATATCTTGAGGGTATCAAAGCCTATTGTTGATGCCTGCGACGCGATAGTCTTGAACGCATTAGCGGACAGATTGGATATGGCCGCTGAAAAATATCAAAAAATGCCGAATATTAATCCTCAAGTTCAAATTCAATATACAGCGTATGCAAAAAAGAAAGAGGAAACCCCAGATTTCTTTATAACCAAAAGCGGTATGGAAGAAATAGAATTCTTTATCAATAATATAGATACCCTGTACGCTCAAGCGAATTGGAGGGGAGAGACCCTGCGGAAGCAGGAAGACCGGGAGCGCTTTGACGGATCTGATTATTCTAAGGGGATGTATTTGGTAAAAGAGGGAGATTTTTTGCGGAAGATCGCCCAAGAGCTTTATGGGGACGAGCGCAGTTGGACGCTTATTTATCGCGCCAATCCGGATATCAAGAATCCTGATTTGATTTATCCGGGTATGGAGTTCCGAATTCCATCTCAAAATTAATAAGAGATCGCCATGTGGGATACTTTTAGACCAAAAGATACGGTATGGTATCGCTGGCGTTTAAATGGCGCTGAGGCATACCTCAAGAAAGATGGAGAGTCTTGGCAGACCGCTTTCAAGATAATCCCTTTTTATGAATGGAGCGCTGATTTCGGGGGGCCTGAAGAGAGGGCGCCTCCTGAATCGTTGAGTATATCCAATGCTTGGGGGTTTGGAGACGATGTGGCGCTGCATCCTTATTTGAGTCTCAAGCCTTATTTACTCACAGTTCGGGAAAGAATGAGAATATCCCCAGGAATGGATGTTTGTTTTGCAGCGGATCTGCCGCCGTTATTGAAGTTTGAGTTGTCTCCAGAGACTGTTCTTGCAGAAGCCGAGCCTTTCAGTGTCTCTCAAACATGGTTTGGGGCGGATACCATGACCGGAGAATTCGGCTATTCGCTTATCGGACGGCTTTTGCCTCGTCAGTCTAAGCAGAAAGGGTCTTCTTCAACGTTAATTCACTGTGAGATATACATTAAAAACAACGCTAAAACTATGTTTGATCTGGATGATTTTGTCGTATATCCTGAACATCTTAATGTGTATCTTTATGAGGATAGATTGATTTCAGATACTCTGGAACTAGAGTATTTGGGTACTGATGAGAAAATAAATGTCAATGAAACCAAGGGCTATGGTTATAAACTTATCAGTCCGAGTATAAAAACTGATGTAGGAACAATAATAGCCCGTCGGAGTGTGGATCTTATCAAACATATTACCCGATTCTGCTGAAAAAGGTATATAAGATATGAATAACTGTATAGGCAATAAATTTTTATGGAAAGTATTTTACAATATATAGATAGTCTTCATCCTTTGGAGCTTTTAATACGGATTCTCAGCGCCCTGGTGATGGTATTTATTATCATTGTTGTTTTTAATGTGATTCAGCTTGTTACCGGGAAACTTCTGAAAAAACGGTTAAGCCCTCAACGGACGTTTATGATACGGAAAGGCATCAAATACACTGGTTTTGTGATGGGTATGCTTTTTTTATTCAAGAGTATAGGAATCGACACAACCGCCCTGCTGGGAGCCGCCGGGGTTGTGGGTATTGCGGTAGGTTTTGCCGCCCAGACTTCGGTATCAAGTTTTATTTCCGGTCTTTTTCTTCTGTCGGAAAAGCCTTTTCAGGTAGGAGACGCGATTATTGTGGATAATATTCTGGGAGTAGTGTTATCGGTAGACCTTTTATCAGTTAAAATTCGTACTTTTGATAATCTCTATGTCCGAATCCCGAATGAGACGATTTTCAAGAGTAATGTAACAACCCTGACCCGTTTTCCTATAAGGCGAATGGATCTGATATTCAGCGTTACCTACCAAGCGGATTTGGAACAGGTCCGGGATGTTTTGATGGATATTGCCGCAAAAGATCCGTATGCACTGGATAATCCGGCGCCGCTTTTTCGGGTGGATCAATTTGAACGTTCTGGTCCGGTGATTATCTTCAATGTTTGGTTTGATAAAAATTTCGTATTAGAAACTAAAACCTCAATGTTTATGGCAATAAAGAAACGTTTTGACGAAGAACATATTGAATTCCCGTATCAAAAGGTGGATATTAGAGTTAGTGACACAAGCGATTCAATTGACGGGTTTAAGGAGTAAAAGCTGTGAGTAGCGACGGACCTGAAAATTCTCAGAAAAAAAAGCAGCCGAAGGATTCTCATTTCCCCTTCGGAGGTTCAAAATTGCCGGATTTTAAACCTTTCAAAGATTGGAAGTTTTCTATTGTCTACGTGTTGATCCTCATAGCGGGGATGAGTTTTTTTAACTATCTCTTTATGAAACGGGTGAATCCTACTATTGATTTCTCTGATTTTAAGTCGAAAATAGCCTCTGGCGAGATCAAACGGGTTGAAATAACCGACTCTTATTTTACCGGCTATACCACTTTGAAGCGGGAAGTTCCAGTAGCGCCTCGGTCTAAATTCTACACTGGTTCTTCAGAGCTTATTTATCGAACTGTGCCTATTAATGACCCTGAAATCATTAAGCTCATGGACGAAAAACGGGTTGCCTATTACGCTGTTTCCCAGGAAGGAAATATAATCCTTAATATCATCTTTAGTTGGGTCCTGCCTATCGGCTTTTTCTTTTTAATCTGGCGGTTTCTCCTGAAACGGCTGGGAAATATGGGAGGAAACGTCCTCTCGGTAGGGCAGAATCGGGCGGTGATTGTGGCGGAAGGAGATATTGTTACCCGTTTTGCTGATGTTGCCGGCGTTGACGAAGCCAAAGAAGAGCTTGTGGAAGTAGTGGATTTTTTGAAAAATCCCAAAAAATATACTGATATAGGCGGTAAAATACCTAAAGGGGTGCTTCTTGTAGGACCTCCGGGAACAGGCAAAACCCTTTTGGCGAGAGCCGTAGCCGGAGAAGCAGGGGTATCTTTCTTTAGAATGAGCGGCGCTGATTTTGTGGAAATGTTTGTCGGCGTAGGGGCCGCCCGGGTACGAGACCTTTTTAAGCAAGCCCGGGATAAGACGCCTTGCATTATTTTTATTGACGAACTAGACGCTATTGGTAAAAGCAGGATCAACAACATTGCCGGCGGAAACGACGAGCGGGAACAAACCCTGAATCAGCTCTTAGTTGAAATGGATGGTTTTGACGCTACTGGAGGCTTGATCATCCTAGCGGCGACAAACCGCCCGGATGTCTTGGATCCAGCGCTTCTAAGACCTGGGCGGTTTGACCGGCAGGTTTTGGTGGATCGTCCAGACCTCAAAGGCAGAGAGGCGATCTTGCGGATCCATTCTAAGGCGGTAAAATTGAGTCCTCAAGTGGATCTTGACGCTGTTGCGCGAGTTACTTCTGGGTTTTCCGGCGCGGATTTAGCTAATATTGTAAATGAAGCCGCCCTGCTTGCGGTTAGGGGACACAGAAAAATGGTTGAGCAGCAGGATTTTAACGAGGCTATTGAAAAGATCGTTGCGGGATTGCAAAAGAAAACCCGGGTCCTTAAGCAGGAAGAACGAAAATTAACAGCTTATCATGAAGCAGGACATGCACTGGTAGCGGTTTTTACCCCTAATGCGGATCCGGTTCAAAAAATTTCAATAATTCCTCGAGGGTTTGCGTTAGGATATACCCTGCAAATGCCTGTAGAAGATCGTTATACCATTACCTGCTCTGATCTGCTCGGTCGGATAGATATTCTCTTGGGAGGGCGCATTGCGGAAGAGATGATATCCGGGGAATTTTCTACTGGCGCGGCAAACGATCTGACAAAGGCGACTGATATAGCTCGGAAGATGATCACTGATTACGGCATGAGCGAGCGGTTCCGTAATGTTGCGCTTACGTCTCGCGGAAACGGGATGGCTAATAGTGTACGTCAAGAGCCGCTGTTTCATCGGGAATATGCGGAAGCTACCCAGCAGTATATAGATGAAGAAATCGCTCGGATCATTGAAAGCGAGTACGGCAAAACAAGGACTATTTTGGATAATCGCCGGGCTATGTTGGATCACGTAGCGCAAGCGCTTTTGGAGAGGGAAACTTTAGATGAGAAGGAATTCAAGAGTATTCTCCAAAGCACTACAGAATAGTTCCGCTATAGGAAGAATTGTTAGACTATCTATGTTTTTTTTTAACAATTATGAATACATCGTTTTTTTACGCTAGATTTAGAGCGTATTTCTTAGTATAGTATAGATATATGATACAGAAGATTATCAAAATTAATTCGGAAAAATGTGATGCCTGCGGCGCTTGCGTATCCGCATGCCATGAAGGGGCTATCGTTATAAAAAACGGCAAGGCAACGCTGAATCAAGTGAATCTTTGCGACGGTTTGGGAAATTGCCTGCCAGTATGCCCTACCGGAGCAATCAGTTTTGAAGAAATCATGGTTCCAGAGCCTGCCAAACAGTTGGACTCGACGAGACCGAATCAATGGCCTCTTCAAATTAAACTGACGCCGATACATTCAACTTATTTTGAGAACGCGAATCTGTTGATAGCCGCAGATTGCACGGCATTTAGATATAGCAAATTTCATGAAGATTTTATGAAAGATACCATCCTTCTTATTGGGTGTCCAAAACTGGATAATATAGATTACAGTGAAAAACTCGCGCAGATCATAGCTGAAAATTCTATTAAATCCTTGAGGGCAGCCCGAATGGAAGTTCCTTGTTGCGGCGGTATTGAATGGGCCCTTTCAGAAGCTCTCAAAAAATCCGGTAAGTCCCTGGCTTTGCAGATTATAACCTTGTCTATTGATGGACGTGTCCTTGAAGTGAGGTAAACTATGGCGTATCGTTGCCCCGGGGCGGAATCGTTGAGAGGAACTCCGACGTGGAAAGTTAAGATTTGCCCCCAATGCGGGAGTGAAATCGAGATTTTTTCTGTTGATATGCAAGTAGCTTGCGATACCTGCGGGTTTATCGCATATAATGATATTCAAAGCTGCATCCGATGGTGCCCTCACGCCCGGGAATGTGTAGGAGACGCTATGTATGAACGGCTGATGCATACAAAAGAGCATACATGACAATGCTAGGTTTGTTGCTGGTCTTTTGCTTTCATCCTTGCAACAGAATGACTTGTATAGTGAATAATGGTAAAAAATACTATCATTGCCGCAAAAACCCCGCAGAGAACAACAAAGCCTCGTAAGCCTTCAATCCAAACAACCGCCGCCAGTGAAATACCGCAAATCCCCGCCTGAATGATTAATAAAAAAAATAAAATGCTTTTTGTGGTATATCCCATATTCATGAGTTTATGGTGTAGATGCATTTTATCAGGTGAAAAAAAAGATCGTCCTTCTCGTTTTCTCCGCCACATAGCGGCAATCGTGTCCATCATAGGAATTGAGGCAACCACAAGGGTCATAGGAAAGAGGTTATACGCGATAGCATCCGGTTTCGGCTTAAAAAGCGGTGCTACAGCAATGATAAATCCTAAAAACTGAGCCCCTCCGTCGCCCATGAAGATTTTCGCCTTCGGCTTATTGTAGACCAGAAACCCCGCAACACCGCCTCCCAGTATGAAAAACAAGATATTATAGTCTGAGCCTCCAATCGTATACACGATTCCTAAGACAAGCAGAACACTGAAGGATAAACTGCCGCAGAGCGCGTCAACACCGTCAATAAGATTAAACGCATTGATAATCCCAAGAAACCAGAAAAACGTGATTACCGGACTGAGGATGCTAAGATTAAGGGGTCCTACACATTCAATTTGAAATCCAAAAATAATCGGCACAATACTGGCTATGCACTGTCCAATCAGCTTAACCACTGCCGATAGATCATAGAAATCGTCAATTATGCCTAGAATAAATACAAGCGTTCCCGCCCCAACCAGCGGTAGATATTCGATCAGAGCCTCTCCTTCAAGATTTTTTAAATAGATAGAAGATGCAATAAGAAAAACTGGTACAAACCCAATGCTTCCCAGCCGGGGAATCGAGCCGGAGTGAATTTTTCGGACATTTATCGTATCATACCAACCCTGCTTTTTACAAAGAGCTATAACCAAGGGAACGATTGCAACCGCCGCGCTGAATGATATAAGCGTATACATGAAAATATAAATGATTTCCTCCTTACAAAATAAATAAAAGTTTAAAGCTTTATCACTTGGTTAAATTTTGTAAAGTTAAAATAGTTGTTACTACAGAGAGAACTGACACAACAACTGTTAGTACCGGTGAAAGCTGGGTAATAGTGAAAAGTGGATTATTTGATTTAGCGGTTATGATAGTTTCTGGGGTAATAAAATCGTTTTTAGTGAGTTTTTTACCACTAATATCAACAATATCTATAGCTGCAAAAGCATTCCTTCCTGCAACGAAACCGCCAGCTAGAGCCACATAGTAATCCCATGCCCGATCTGGAATATAGGGATACCTTCCCGGAACAGCTACCGCGCCGGCAACTGTAACAAAATACTGCCTAAAAGGAATGACTAAGGTATCGTTTTCTACGATAACATCATCGCCTCGGAAATTCTCGTCATAAAGCATGGGGTTCAAATTAATAGGGATAATATCCTCCCCTCGAAGGATATAGGCGTTTCTGGTATCGGATACTGCGGAAAACCAGCTTCGATTTCTTCGTACCATGCTTCCATAATATTCGCCTCTCGTGAAAGCCACTGTAATCCGTGTTGAAGCCTCTGGATCTATCTGTTCTCCTCCCTCAGTCGTTCTCCTGCCTACAGATCCCTCTACAAATATAACAGGTCTCATATCAGTAATATTAGAAATCGTTATCGTGTCAAAATAGCGCAACTCATAATTTTGAGTAATATCCTGTTCCGTTAACGATATGGTCTCTCCTGACTTTGAGGCGCTGTCTATCAATCGTATCAACTGAATTCTCGTTGGATCCGCTAACGGGGTTAAACCATTACCATAAATTTCTATCAGTTGTTTGAGGTTTTCCCCTTTTAACAGTTGGTAGGTTCCAGGACGTTCCACAGCGCCTGCAATAGTAACCTGCCGTTCTACTCGATTAATGGTAATAATATCGTCTGGGCGTACATAAGGATTCTGACTTAAATCTCCCATACGCTGGGCTTTGTATAAGTCGCAGACTTTCACTTGTCCATTACTGGATCTAATGGTTACATTACGGGTAGAAGAATAGGGAGTTACATGAGGAGTTATGAGAGAACCGATTCGGATTAACGCCCAAGTAGAAATTTCTGTAGTAGCCCTTACTTCTCCTCTTATATATACTTTAAAAGTTGCAGGCTGTTTTAGGACAAACTGTACGCCTCCAAGAGGATAATTATTTGAAACAATAGTTTCGACCTGAGTTTTGAGTTGATTATAGGTTTTACCTGCCGCATCAATAATCCCTAAATTAGAAACTCTGATTCGATAGGTACTATCTACCGTAA
>JAITHD010000244.1 GCA_031280155.1 Treponema sp.
CTGGAAAAGGCGGTGCAAAGCCCATTGGTTACGGTAGTTGCCGGCGCGGGATACGGTAAAACCTACGGGGTCTATTCGTTTGTGGATCACTATGACGCGGTTACAATCTGGATACAGCTTTCAGAGCGGGATAATCTGGGAACAAGATTCTGGGAGAATTTCGTGAAAGCCGTAGGGTTTATCGCCCAGGAAACTGCGGATAAATTGGCGGTAATCGGTTTTCCGGAAACAAAGCGGCAGTTTGAACGGTATGTCGCGGTGCCGTATACGGATGTGATTCCTAACCGCAAGTATATTTTTGTATACGATGATTTTCACCTGATTCACAATGAAGCGGTACTGCGTTTTCTGGAGCGCTCGATTACGACCCCTTTCGGGAATATTACGTCTATTCTCATTTCCCGGACCGAACCGGAGATCAATACGCTGTCCCTCTTTGCTAAAGGGCTGCTGGCTAAAATAACCGAAGAGGATCTCCGGTTCAGCCAGAAAGAAATGATCGATTACTTTCATATACAAGATATCCGCCTCTCCCCGGAGGCGGCCGCTTCGATTTACCGCGACACCGAAGGCTGGGCTTTCGCCATCCATTTAACAGGCTTGTCCCTGAAAAAAGGGCTGGGCAATTCTGACTACGCCCGCTCTTCAATGAAGATCAACATTTTCAAACTTATCGAACGGGAGATTTTTTTCGATATATCCCCGGAGCTGCAACAGTATCTTATTAAACTGTCCTTAATCGAGCATTGGTCTTTGGAACTCCTCACGGAGCTTGCGGATAAACCGGAACTCATCGAACAGATGAAGCGGATCAGTTCTTTTATCCGGTACGACGTGTATTTGAGCGCATACCAGATTCATCCGTTGTTCCTGAAATATCTGAGCAATAAGCAGCCCCTCTTGACGGATCAGGAAAAGCGGGAAGTATACCGTAAAGCCGCGGTATGGTGTATGAAAAACGATTTAAAGATGGATGCCATGAGTTATTATGAAAAAGCCGGGAATTATGACGAAATCATTAGTATTGCCTTTACTATGCCTCAGATCATGCCTAAAGACGTGGCTCAGTTTTTGCTGGATATGTTCGACCGGGCGCCTCACGCAATGTATGGTCCCAACGGGGGAACCTACGCGCTCCATTCCCGGCTCCTTTTGGTGCTGGGCCGGTTTAACGACGCGATAGAAAAGTCCAAAGCAACTATCGAACAGTTTAAAGCCCTGCCCCTTTCTCCGCATACCTGCCGGGTTCTATACGGCAATTACAATGTGCTGGGATTTATCGGGACCCTTCAATGCCTGTATACGCAGCGGTATGATTTCGACCATTATTTTGAGCAGGCCGGGAACTATTATCCTCTAAGCGGCATTGACGTATCTAATCCGCTGAATAATATCTGTATCGGTTCGTATATTTGCAGAGTCGGGGGTCCTGAAAAAGAGCAGATGGACCAGTTTATTGAGGCGGTAGTCCGGTCTATTCCGTTTGTGTCGGTCAATATGAATGGGTGTTTGTACGGCTATGACGATCTTGCCCGGGCGGAGCTTGCGTATTTTCGGGAAGAGCTGGACAATGCTGAAAAATACGCGCTGACCGCGCTTTATAAGGCTCGTGAAAAGAAGCAGTATGAGATTGAAGCCCGGGCCCTGTTTTACCTCTTGCGGATGAATCTTGCCTCCGGCAATTACGACGATATTCAGGATATTCTCAAACAGCTTGAGTCCCAGCTTCAGATAACCGAGTATTCTAACCGTCATGTTCTCTATGATATAATCACCGGCTGGTTTTACGCCCAGATAGGGCATATCTCCCAGATTCCGGCTTGGCTCAAAAACGATTTTGAGGCGAATGACTTACATTCCCTGATCCACGGCATGGAGAGTTTAATAAAGATAAAATATCAGTTGTCGGAAAAACGGTATCCTGCGGCGCTGGCTACGATGGAAAACCAGTACAGCCAGTACGGCAGCGTTCATGCCTTCCTTTTGGGCAAGATTTTACTGCGAGCCTATGAAGCAATATGCCGGTATCAGCTTAAAGAAAAAGATAAAGCCTGCAAAGCCCTGGAAACCGCGTACGCCCTTTCCGCGCCGAACGGGCTGGATATGCTGTTTATAGAGCTGGGCAAGGATATGCGGGCCTTAGCGGGGTCGGTCCTGAAAGACGAAGCCTGCGGGGTTCCCAGGGCGTGGCTGGAAAAGATCAACCGGAAGTCCGCAGCCTACAGTAAGAAGCTGGGCATGGTCATAGAAAAGTATCACGCCAGGGAGCAAACCGATCAACGGAAACCCCCGCTTGAGGTCTTATCCCGGCGGGAGCTGGCAATTTTGACCGGTCTTTCTGAAGGGCTTACCCGTGAAGAGCTTGCAGACATTTCAGCCCTCTCTATCAATACCGTGAAAAGCGTCATCAAAAGCGTGTATACCAAACTCAACGCGGTCAACCGAGCCGACGCCATAAGGATCGCCACCACGATGGGAATACTGAAAAAATAGGAAAAACAGGGTACAGGGTTTATTCTAATCATGGAAGAACCAAGGCAATTTAGGGTATATTTTTTTTGCCCAATAGTCAATATTGTTACAGTATATTAGGAGGAATCTATGGCGGATTCGGCGGAATTGATGGAAGAGCGGCGTTTTACCTACGCTGATTACAAACAATGGGAGCTTGCGGAGGGAGAGCGGTATGAACTCATTGATGGAGTCCCATACATGATGTCCGCTCCCAATGATGTTCATCAGGCAATACTTATTGCTTTAGCGGCAAAATTCTACAACTTTCTGGAGGGTAAACCTTGCAAAGTTCGACCTGCGCCTTATGACGTGCGGCTGTTTTATCAGGAAGACGAACAGGACGACACGGTGGTTCAGCCGGACCTTGCGGTGATTTGCGATGAGAAGAAGCGGGGAAAAGAAGGCTGCCGGGGAGCGCCGGATTTAGTGGCAGAGATATTGTCCCCTTCCAATACCGCGATAGAGATGACCCGGAAGTTTGAACTGTACCGGAAAGCCGGAGTTCGGGAATACTGGATAGTAAACCCCGAGTCGAAAGGGCTGATCATCCACCGGTTTCACAGAAACGCTATCACGACCCATTCCTACGGGAGCGCCGATACCGTACCGGTAGACCTTCTGCCCGGACTTGCAATCAGCCTAGAACCGGTCTTTGCGGAATAGTTTTTCATAGATGCCAAGGAAACACCCGTCCTCGGTATCTCCGAGAGAAGCCGTGTGAAATAGTGAACTCTGGAGGGTGATCCAGTCAATTACCTTAAACAGCGGTTTTTGGAGTTTGCAATCGAAGCAGGGTAAAGCGAGAATAGAACACCCCTAACAGACCGCGCTTCCCGGCTAGGGCGGCTTGATAGAACTTGAAAATAGGGGCGGCTTTCAATAAATTTCTATTGTTTTCAGTTATTGTTTGTTTTATGCTTTTAGGCGTAGACTTTTAGTATGGAGCGCAAAATATGCTGAAAATTACATTTATGGGTGCAGGAAGCACGGTATTTGCCCGGAATGTGCTGGGGGACTGCATGAGTTCTCCGGTTCTGGCGGAAAGTGAAATCGCCTTATACGACATTGACGGACTGCGGCTTAAAGAAAGCGAAGCGATCTTGTCGGCTATCAATAAAGGAAAAGGCGGCAAAACCCGGATTACGTCCTATCTTGGAACGGAACGGCGCAGGGATGCCCTGAAAGACGCGCATTTTGTTGTGAACGCCATTCAAGTTGGGGGCTATGATCCTTGTACCATCACGGATTTTGAAATCCCCAAAAAGTATGGACTGCGGCAGACCATCGCGGACACGCTGGGCATCGGCGGCATCATGCGGGCATTGCGGACCATTCCAGTAATGGAAGAATTCGCTCGGGATATAGAAGCGGTTTGCCCTAACGCATGGTTCCTTAACTATACCAACCCAATGGCTATGCTTTCCGGTTTTATGCAGCGGTTTACTAATGTAAAAACCGTGGGGCTTTGCCATAGCGTACAAATTTGTTCAAAGCATCTTCTCAAGTCCCTGGGCATGGATGACAAAATAGAGGGCAGAATAGAGAAAATCGCCGGCATTAATCACATGGGATGGCTCCTCGAAATCCGGGACCGCAACGGCGTAGATTTGTACCCAGAGATAAAAAAGCGGGCTGCTGCAAAAAACCGGCAGGAAAAACATGACGACATGGTGCGTTTCGATTATATTGAGAAATTCGGCTACTATTGTACTGAGTCCAGCGAGCATAACGCCGAATATAATCCATTCTATATTAAAAGTCGATATCCTGAACTTATCAATGCTTTCAATATTCCCCTAGATGAGTATCCGCGGCGCTGTGTAAATCAGATTGCCGGCTGGAAAGCTGAATACGAACATATTGCCCAGCAAAGCGAACTGCTCCATGAACGCAGCAAGGAATATGCGTCTCATATCATAGAAGCTATTGTTGACGGAACAACCTACACAATCGGCGGCAATGTACTGAACCGGGGCGGACTCATTGATAACCTGCCCCGGGAAGCCTGCGTAGAAGTGCCTTGTTTAGTTGATAAAAGCGGCATAAGCCCCTGTTATGTAGGTTCTCTTCCGCCTCAGCTTGCGGCGATGAATATGACCAACATCAACTGTCAGCTCCTTACCATTGAAGCGGCTCACACCCGTAAACGAGAGCATATCTATCATGCGGCGATGCTGGAACCTCATACCGCGGCGGAACTGTCTCTTGACGACATTGTTCGTATGGTAGACGAACTGCTCGCTGCTCACAAGCAATGGCTGCCTGAATATAAGTAACGGGAAATAAAGGAATGTGGAAGCGCCCAAGAGTGAGAGCCTTCCCATTCCTTATGAATTAATGCAGCGGATTTCACCGCCAAATCTGTTTTTTACCCTCAGCAAGGCGTTTATCTTTTGTAATGTTCCATAAAATTACCGATTCGATACACGGCGTCAGTAAGGGTTTCCTTATCGGGAAGAAAAACAATGCGGAAATGATCGGGTTTATTCCAATTAAAACCAGTACCGTGAACTACCAGCAGATGCTGCTCCCTGAGCAGGTCCATCACAAACTGTTCGTCGTCAGTGATATTAAACCGTTCTATATCTATCTTGGGAAAACAATACAGTGCGCCTTTGGGCTGGACCACGGAAAGTCCCGGAATGTTGTTCACCAAACGAACCACGGTATCCCGCTGTTCCTTGAGCCGCCCTCCGGGAAGAACCAACTCGTTTATGCTTTGGTAGCCTCCAAGGGCGGTCTGAATTCCGAACTGAGCCGGAACATTAGCGCAAATCCGCATATTGGTGAGCATCTCTAAACCCTCAAAGTAACTGGCGGCCATTTTTTTATTGCCCGACAGTACCAGCCATCCCGCCCGAAATCCAGCGGATCGATACGCTTTGGACAGTCCGTTAAAGGTCACGGTTAAAATCTCTGGGTCTATCGCAGCCATCTGAACAGCTTTTACCCCGTCATACACGATACGGTCATAGATTTCATCGGCGTACACAATGAGTTCATGTTCTTTTGCAATCCGGGCGATACCCTCTAATGCCGTCCGATCATAGACCGCTCCAGTAGGGTTGTTCGGATTTATCACCACAATAGCTTTTGTATTACCGGTTACTTTTGAGGCTAGATCCTCCAAATCCGGGTTCCACCCGGCTTCCTCGTCGCAGACATAATGCACCGCCTTTCCCCCGGCAAGGGTAATCGCCGCGGTCCAGAGCGGATAATCCGGCATAGGCACTAAAACCTCGTCTCCTGCATCCAAAAGCCCCTGCATAGAAATCATAATCAGCTCGCTTACGCCATTGCCGATGAAAATATCGTCAATCTGTACATCCATAACCCCCTTAGACTGGAAATCGTGCATAACAGCTTTCCGAGCGGCAAAGAGTCCCTGAGAATCGCAGTAGCCTTGAGCGTTCTGTAGATTAATGATCATATCGTGAATTATTTCGTCTGGCGCATTAAATCCAAAAGGAGCGGGATTACCGATATTCAGCTTTAATATCCGAAAGCCTTCAGCTTCCAGACGCTTCGCCTCTTTTAACACCGGTCCTCGAATATCATAACACACGTTATTGAGTTTTATCGATTTGGTAAAGGTTCTCATCTTCTTCCTCCGCAATGATATAGTGAAATAATACGCCAAGAATAGGGAATAGGGAATAGGGAGAAACATCCGCCCTGGAGTAAAGGTCAAAAATTGTACGCCGACAGGATAAACTGATAGATTCAACTATGAATCCAAAGATAAGAACGGATTTTTACCGAGAGGGGCGGCGCTTTTCTGTATACTCTTGACATTTAAACGATTTAAAGGTTTATATAAAAATATGACGCAACAAGAATATCTATGCCCTCAGCGCGCTGCCGCGTACACACCGGAAATACTGGCAATCGACGGTCAGGGGTGTTTTTGGGAGTATTACAGCAATACAAACCGCATTGTTATTTATGGACACGCTTATATTAAAGAATTGTATGGTTTTGATACTTCTTGTCTTGACTATGATCTCAATGAGTATATAGCGCTTTTCTGTGATAGATATTCTCAAGGCGTGGTTATGAATGATATAAAAACCGCAGTCACAAACCATGTCGGATACGATAATATTCATCGTATTTTGAATGTTTCTCATGGAACCTATCGGGTAATTCACGCGGTCGGGATTCCTCGTGTTACAGAACAATCTGTGATACTCTGCGGCATAACTCAGGATATAACCGCAAGCGTTGGACTTGAGCGTACAGACGCGGTTTTTGCGGAAGCTGAAAAACGGGTGCAAGTGATACTCGACGCAAGTCCTACGGCGTGTACCTTCTGCGACGAACATTCTAATGTGCTTGATTGCAATAAACGGGCTATAGAATTATTTCATTGTCAGTCTAAGCAAGAATTTCTGAGGGGATTTCATAGCTTTTCCCCTAAATATCAGCCTGACGGCAGCAACAGCAGGGAAAAAAAGCAGTTTTTCTTGAGTAAAGCCATGAAATCCGGGAGGGAAGTTATTGAATGGTGGTATCAGCTCCCCAGCGGAGAACCAATGCCCACAGAAGTTACCCTTGTGCGGGTTCCCTGGGCTGGAAGCTACTGTGTAGCCGGACATATTCGAGATTTGCGGCAGTTATTTGCGACTCAGGAAGACCTTATCGCAGCCCGCAACCGGGCGGAACAAAGCGCCCGAGCGAAAAGCGAGTTTCTGGCGAATATGAGCCATGAAATTCGTACGCCTATGAACGGAATCATCGGGATGACCCACATTATGCTTCATGGAGATATTAGTGAAAAACAGCGATTTTATGTTGATACGATTGATAAGTCGGCAAAGCATTTATTACGGCTTATCAATGATATCCTTGATTTTTCCAAGATTGACGCAGGCAAACTGCGGTTAGAACAGATAGAATTTTCTTTCCAAAAGTTTCTGGGGGATTTGCTTGATTCGGTAATGCACACGATAGAAGCTAAAAAGCTTGAGATAACGCTGATAAAAAACCCTGATATTCCAGACACCCTGATAGGAGATTCGCTTCGTCTTACCCAAATTTTATTGAATCTGTTCAGCAATGCCGTTAAATTTACCCGAAAAGGGGGAATCCGTTTAACTATCGACATGGACAAGCCCCTAGATGAGGCGGATACGACGATTATACTCAGGTTTTCTCTCACTGATACGGGTATTGGTATGAACGAAGAACAGATTAAAGGATTATTCGTGCCTTTTTCTCAAGCGGATTCGTCAATTACTCGAAAATACGGCGGAACCGGTTTGGGATTGGCTATTTGCAAGAACCTTGTAACCCTTATGGGAGGAGATATTCGGTGTAAGAGCACCCCAGGGCAGGGCGCGGTTTTTACTTTCACGGTCCGTTTAGATAAAGCCCCGGTTCAGCAGCCCTCCATCTACCATCAGGTTGCAGGGAAACGGGTATTTGCCTTGATCGACGAGAAAACCGCGCTTACAACCATGCTCTTACACCATCAAATCCTAGACTGTAAGGTTCTACTGAGCGCTGATAAGGATAATTGGGAAAAAGACCTGCCGACGGAGATAGATTTGATACTGATTTCATGGGCTGATATACGGTTTCGCGTCAAGGAGACCTTGAAAAAATTGTCTCAGCATTATGCTGGTTCTCCGCCGGGTATACTGGTTGTAGTGTCCGATATAGAGGATCAGGCGTTTATCACGACTCTGGATTCGACGTGTCATATTCTGTATAGACCGGTTTTGCTCAATGTCCTGTATAGTCATATTAAGGAATATTTCAAAAAACCTCAAGAAGCGGCTTCTCCGGTTCAGCTTCAAACGCCGGTGATACCGGAAATTCCTGAAAATATTCGAGGCGCGTATATTCTGCTGGTTGAAGACAATGAGATAAATCAGCTTATGGCGAGTGAACTGCTCACTATGGGGGGATTTAAAGTTGATATTGCGTCAAATGGACGGGAAGCAGTGGAAATGGTAGCCCAGAATAACTATGACATTGTACTGATGGATATACAGATGCCTGAAATGGATGGACTTACCGCAACCCGCATTATTCGGCAGAGCGCAAACAATATACCAATTCTGGCGTTGACCGCTCAT
>JAITHD010000100.1 GCA_031280155.1 Treponema sp.
CTTGTTCCGTATACTGATGAAATGGGCAACGTCTATGATTTTGGTTACGGCTTAGGGTATGCCGGCGTAATCTCTGACGAGAGAACCGCCCGGTATGCGGGACGTTAACCAAACTAAAAAGCGTTATATATCCCATAGTCCGGCGGCGCCGGACTATGGGGTTTTGTTTTGGAAGCCCTGATTGCTGAACAATACTCGACGAGGGTTTCCAGGGCAATATTCCTTAAACTATCCAAATTTTTAAAACAACCTGCTATCCATTACCTGCTGTCTTCTATATACTTTTTTCAAGACTCCTGTATGGGAGCCTGTACTATAACAAGTGTTGAGCGCCATGCTCACCGCTAGGAGGAAAAGATGTATACCATACCTGTTTACCCAGTCCTGTCCAAGAAACAATCAGGTCTGCATAGGGACCCAATGCTTAGACGGGGGATCATGCTGGGGATCATGCTGGTACTGACTGCCGCCGGGATCAGCGCTATAGGAAAGGGTGAGCCTGCTCAGGGGAAATCGTCGAATCGGCTCTCTATCTATAACTGGACCTATTATACCCCGAAGCCGGTGATCGAAAAATTTGAAAAAGAATACGGCGCTACCGTAATCTACGATGAATTCCCTTCAAATGAAGATATGTACTCCAAAATTCTTGCCGGAGGCAGCGGCTATGATATTATTTTCCCCTCTGGGGATTATGTTTCGATTATGGCTAAACAGGGGATGCTTGAGAAGATCGATAAGTCTAAGCTCGCCAATCTTGGTAATATTGACCCTCTGGTATTACAAAAGGCAACGTATGATCCTGGAATGGAATACTCTGTACCCTATTACTGGGGGGCTGCGGGGGTTGCGGTAAATACCGCTCGGGTTCCTGATTTTGAGCGGACCTGGAGTATTTTCAGCCGGGCTGATTTAAAAGGCAGAATGACCATGCTGGACGATATGCGGGAAGTCCTGGGGGACGCTTTGGTCAGTTTAGGCTATTCGGTGAATTCCAAGAATCCCGCGGAAATTGAAGCCGCAAAGAACCTGATCAATACAAACTGGAAGCCGAATCTGGTTAAATTCGATGCCGAAGCCTTTGGCAAGGGCTATGCCAACGGCGACTTCTGGGTAGTGCAGGGCTATGCGGAAGTGGTTTTCGCGGAGATTGGAGACAATCCGCAGCTCAAGGGGGACACGGTTTTTTTTATTCCTCCTGAAGGGGGACCTGCGTATATCGACAGTATGTGCATCTTAAAAGGCGCAAAAAACAGGGACCTTGCTTACAAATTTATTGATTTTATTCATCGACCTGAAATCTACGCTGAGTTTGCAGATACTTTCGGTTTCCCGGCGACGGTGAATGTTCCGGCTCGACAGCGCCAGAAAGTTTCCCCCTATTATCGGACCGAGGACTTAATGAACACTGAACTGAAAGATGATTTAGGTTCCGCGCTGGAACTCTACAATACGGCGTGGTTTGATTCAATACGAACCGGGAATTAGTAAGGATATCCTAGAGTGTGAAGCCCATCAACTGGTTGTACAAGACCTGATGGTCTGATATGATATCATAATTGATTTTCAAAGGAGATTTCATGGAATCAAAAAGAACAGGAAGTTCGTTTAATACGCTGCATAACAAGCGCAGACTGGAATCTATTTTCTTTTTTACTACGGGAAAATGCAACGCCGCCTGCGCTCAATGCTTTTACGCAAATGATATGGCAAAAAAAGAAAAGGACTTGACCTTTGACGAGGTTAAACGGATTTCCGAAACCGCCGGGCAGATTAACCGGCTCTGGCTTTCCGGCGGAGAGCCTACCCTGCGGGAAGATCTGCCGGAAATTATCGAGATGTTTTACAAAAATAACGGTATCAAAGATATTAATATGCCGTCAAACGGCATGAAAGCCGATAGGCTTATAGAATGGATTACCCGGCTGCGTAAAAACTGTCAGGATTGTAATATCACGATAAGTATAAGTTTTGACGGCTTCGGCGAAACCCACGACAAACAGCGGGGAGTGCCGTGCTTTTACAAAGCCTGCGACTGCATCAAAAAACTGTGCGATACTTTTAAAGACGATGGAAAAGTTATCCGCAATATAGGGCATGTTATTACAAAGTATAATATCGATCAGATAGAGGACTTTATGCGCTGGGTTTATGGGCGCTTTAACCTGCAAACCCACACGATAGAAGCGGCCCGAGGGGTTACCCGGGAAGAAGGCATCAAAGTTCTTACTGAAAAGTCTCTGCGGGAACTCCAAGATCGGGTTTCACCCTATACCACTGCCTATGCGGAGCGCGTCGCCGAAGGCATCAAGGGACCGGTAGGCAAAAAAATAACCAAAGTTTTTTATGCGGGACTGATGCGTACCCTCTACGACGTGCGGGCAAGCAATATCGACAAGCCTACCTGCTGGAACATGGACTGTACCGCTGGAGAAACGACCCTTGTTATTGATTATGACGGACGGTTCCGTTCCTGCGAACTCCGGGAGCCTATTGGGAAAGTGCAGGATTATGATTGCGATGTGCAGAAGATAATAGCCGGGGACGCTATGAAAAACGAAATCGCCGCAATCGGGCATGGGTACAAAGCAAATTGCTGGTGTACCCACGGATGCTGGATTATGGCGTCTCTCGGATTTAATCCCGCCAAGATGGTTTCAAAAATTCTGCACAGCTATCAAGAAACCAAGCGTCTCGCCCACCCCATTAGGATCAGCGAAGAAGACCTGCGGGAGCTTGAAACAAAGTACCAGCTTGATACGGAAAAACTTAAAGCTATCGGCATTATCCCCTAAAGCGCTTTTACCGCCCCATGATGAGGACCTTCCCGGCAGTCCATTATTGAGAAATCATGTATTCTATCCGCCTAACCTCCGTCTTTAGGTATGGGATAACTGACTTTCTATATATTACATAGACGGATCGATAAAAAATTGAGGCGGATTCTCCGGCGCAGGATGGGGATATTCCCAAGACCAAGGCATAGTAGGCGGGGTATTGCAGAAATTATTTTTCACGATGCCATACCCTTCTCCTGCCCAGAGCAGACCTATCACATAGAATTGATCCGCCGCGATTTCAAGAATTTGCTGCATTAGTTTGATCTGTTCCGTTGTATTGCCGGTTTCCTTGATTTTGTCGTAGAGTTCCATAGAGCGTTTAACTTGAGGCGGCGGCTCTTCAGGTTTTGTCCGGGACCCCGCGCCGGTAGGATTAGTATACCACGCCTGCCACGCCGGAGCGTATACGGAATTCCCGTTTAGGGGCAAATAATACCGCGGATCCAAAAGGACCGCTTGTCCAATGCCTCCGCCGAATCTATGGATTGTCGCGTCAAATTCCCAGTTGCTCCGAACCCTGATTTCCCAAAGAGACCTATCCATGGTTCTAATCTGGGCGTCTATGCCAACCTGTTTAAGATATATTTGCAGGAGTTCCACTATTTCCACAAATTCATTGCGTCCAGAGTCTATTTCAAAGATAAAGCCCACCCGTTTGCCGTCAGGTCTAAGACGGAAACCTTCGGAGTCCCGCTTGGTCAAACCTGCCTGATCCAAGGCGGCGTTGGCGGTCTTGGGGTTGTATTCAATATACTGTTTTGCCAAACCTTCATGATAGAATTCCGTTCCCGGTCTAGGCGCAGCTTGCGCGGGAATTCCCTGACCTGAATAGACCTTATCAATAATTTCTTGCCGATTAATAGCATGAGATACGCCTATCCTGAAATACTTATTCTGAAACAATTCCCGCAGATTTGGATCCGGATGATTCAAATTAAACTGCACAATCGCGGCGTTAGGTTCGGTAGAACTGGTGGAAAACAGTCGATACCCGCCTTTTTCCTGATTTTCATAGATAAGCCCCCGGTTTGCGGGTACAGCGAAATACTGATCCATCCAGTCTATCCCGCCGTTGAGAATCTTGGAAATAAGCTCGTCTGTGTCCTGCAAAAAATCGTAGACAATACGATCCAGATACGGAAGCTGATTCCCTTGGGTATCAACTTTCCAGTAATAAGGATTCCGTTCCGCAACAGCTTGAGCGCCGGCGCCCGGAGCAATGGTAAATTTCCATGCGTCCAGTACAGGTTTATCGCCGTTCTGATACACCGTATCAGATGGGTCCCCGGTACCGCCTTTAGCGATAAACAGTGCGACCCAATCAGTATATCCGAATTCTCTGGCTAAGGCATCGGCATCAGGGTTGTACTTGATATGAAACTGCTTGAAATAATGCTTAGGCAGATATTGATGAGCTACATTGCCCACTTGGGCTAATTGTTGGAGAAACAAGCCGTTAGGTCTGGAAAATTTAAATTTCACCGTATATTGATTGATTTTTTCAACGATTACTGGTTTCTGATTCTGCATAAAGATCGGCGATTTACCAGGTACTAACTGGGGATGCATAAACACGTCTTCATACCAAAATAGAATATCTTCAGCGTCAAAAGATTCGCCGTCAGACCACTTCAAGCCTTCTCTCAAATGAAAGGTATATTCTGAAGAATCCGGCGAAACTTCATAAGATTCAGCCAGGTTAGGTTCAATTCCTCCCCAGCCGGCGGTCCAGCGGACTAGGTTTTCATACCCTTGGTAGCGGGTAATATGAGTAAGGTATCCTCCGACTTGTGCAACCCGCCAGTCCCCGCCGTACACGCCGACCCGTTCATAAGGAGTGATGACTTTAGGATTTTTCGGCAGTCGTTCATTCAGGGGAGGGAGCTTCCCTTCGGCTGCTAATTTGGCTAATTGAGGGGCTTCCCGGGAAACCGCGTTTCCTGTTGCGCCTGCCTTGGCTGATCGAGAAGCCTTGTGGTCCGTACTCTTAGCGCATCCCGCTATTAGTAATGCGGCTATACCGCCAATCAGAAGATTTTTTTTCACAGCAGTTCTCCTTACCTTAAATAAATAGCGTAAAAACAGTATATACAGAATTTTTATCTGTTTATTATAGAATTAGTAAGATATGAATATACTTTTTTATATTATACTATATTTTTGAAATTTTTCTCACCTTTTTCGTTCTTTTTTGACAAAAAGACTGGAGTGTTTTATGCTTTAGGTGGTATAAAACTTACAGTTGTTTTATCAGGTTCGCCGTAAAACCCCTGCCTTTAGGTCTGGGGGAGCTGACAGAAGTATAAGCATAGCCCCCGCAATCAGGAGTTGGGACTAATCTTTAGGAGGTTTTCTATGGCTATTATTACCATTTCTCGTGAATTGGCAGCCCTGGGCGACGAGACAGCTCAAGAATTGGCAAAGCTCTTACAGTACCGCTTTATAGATAAATCAGCTCTTGAAGAGCGCATCAAATCTTACGGCATTACAGGGCATAAATTCCAGCGGTACGATGAACGGAAGCCGTCGTTTTTGGCGTCTTTATCTCAGGATAGGGATAATTATCTGCATTATCTTAAAACCGCAGTGCTGACCGAAGCCGGACAGGGAAAAGCGGTGATTATTGGACGCGGGGCTAGTGTGATTTTCAAGAATGTTCCGGGAGTTTTATCGGTGTTTCTCGGCGCTCCTTTAGGGATTCGCATAGAACGGGTAAAAAGCTATTTTCATTGCGACGATAAACGGGCCCGGCAGCTCATTGAGCAGAGCGACAAAGATCGGAAAGGGTTCCATCATTATTTTTTTGATATGGAATGGCAGCGTCCCGGAAACTATCATCTTGCCCTGAATACCGGTCATTTGAGTCCCTCAATCTGTGCGGAAATCATCAAGTATCTCCGGGATCAGCTCATTACCGAAGAAATCGAAGCGCAAAACGCTATCCGCCTCAAAGAACTAATTCTAGCTCACCAGATCAAACATCATATTCTCTATGACAAAGAAGTTCCTATTCATTTCATGGAAGTTGAGGTTTTTCAACAACAGATAACCTTGTATGGCGTAGCGAATGCCCAATCAATAGCGGACTCCGGGATTTTCGCGGCTCAAGAACTAGCCGGCTCTGGATCGGTGAATTCCGAAATTCAGATCGTTCAAGAATATAATGTCATACATTGAATAAAGAACGGGTACAA
>JAITHD010000167.1 GCA_031280155.1 Treponema sp.
ATGTCATATCCGTACCGGGGGCATTACTGTAATCGTCATTCTCTGAGAATGGATTTGATTTGTGGTATTATAAATTATGATAAGATGGTTTAAGTGGTTATTAAACAAGTCTATTGAAAAAAATGAATCGACATTAAGGACGAATTTGGGAAAAACAGACGCGGCGTGGGAATGTAACGTCTATGGATATGGAGGCGCCGGCTCTTGGAAACAGGAGTGAAACCGCCGTAGAAATACCCGCTTAGAAACCGGAACAAGCCCCAAGCCCTAGAAAAAACCTTTAGGCAGGGGGAGCTGACCAGACTTTCTTGAAAAAGTGAAGAGATTTAGACTCACGATTTATTCGTTATGGCGGCTTTCATTTCCTTGATATATTGGTAGATATGAGGTCCCGCATGTTCTTTATGTTTTTCGATAATCTTGACGATAGCGCTTCCTACAATCACGCCGTCGGCGATTTGGGCGATTTCTGATGCTTGGGACGGCGTATTGATGCCAAAGCCTACCGCAATGGGAACGTTTGCGGCAGGACGGGCCGCTTTGACAATAGCCGCAAGGTCTGTCTCGATTGTGCTGCGAACCCCGGTTACGCCTAGGGAAGATACGATGTAAAGAAAGCCCTGGGCAGCTTCAGCAATAGCCCTAATCCGCTGTTCTGAAGTCGGGGCAATCAAAGAAATAAGGTCAATCCCGTGAGGTTGAGCGGCATTCCGTACTTCCTCGTGTTCCTCGAAGGGCAGATCCGGAATAATAACGCCGTCTACGCCGGTTTCTTGGCAGCGTTTGAAAAATCCTTCGTAACCGTAATGAAACACTGGATTGAGATAGGTAAGAAATACAATAGGAGTTGGAATCTGCCGGCGCAGCCGCTCTGCTAAGGCAAATATCTTAGAAACCCTAACTCCTGCGGAAAGGGATCGAATATTCGCCTTTTGTATTACTGGACCTTCCGCGATAGGATCGGAAAAAGGGATGCCGATTTCTATTAAATCTGTTCCAGCTTTGACCATTTCAAGAATAAACTCCTCGGTTTTTTCAAGAGAAGGATCCCCGGCTGTAACAAAACCGATAAAGGCTTTACCCTGTTGAAATGCGGATTGAATCTTACTCATAAATGGTTTTCCCCCTATACCGCGCTATAGCGGCGACGTCTTTGTCCCCCCGTCCAGAGAGGCAGATAATTATGCTTTCGGATTTGCCCAAAGCAGGCGCGAGAATACGGGAATACGCTACCGCATGAGCGCTTTCAACCGCCGGAATAATTCCCTCGGTTCGGGCAAGATACTCAAAAGCGGATACCGCGGCTTCGTCAGTAATCGGGACATATTCAGCCCGTCCGGTATCGTGCAGATATGCGTGTTCAGGACCTATTCCGGGATAATCCAGCCCAGCGGATATGGAGTAAACCGGCGCAATCTGTCCCTCCGAGTTTTGGCAGAAATAAGACTTCATACCATGAAAAACCCCGATACTGCCCTTGGCGATAGTCGCCGCGTGGCGTTCCGTGTCAACCCCTTGTCCAGCGGCTTCACAGCCGATGAGTCTGACCTGTTTATCCGGTATAAAATGATAGAACAGCCCCATAGCGTTACTGCCTCCGCCGACGCACGCGATCACTGCGGCAGGCAGTTTACCTTCTTTGGTTAAGACCTGTTCTCTCGCTTCCCGACCAATGACGCTCTGAAAATCCCGAACCATCACAGGAAACGGATGAGGACCCATTACCGAACCCAGCACATAATGGGTGTCCTGCACCCGGCTGACCCATTCCCGCATGGTTTCATTTACCGCGTCTTTCAATGTTTGGGTCCCGGAAGTAACCGCATGAACCTTTGCTCCGAGCAGTTCCATCCGGTACACGTTAAGAATCTGGCGCTCAGTATCTTCTTTACCCATGAATATTTCACATTCCAGCCCAAGCAGCGCGGCCGCGGTAGCGGCGGCGACTCCATGCTGCCCCGCGCCGGTTTCCGCGATAACCCGTGTCTTGCCTAGTTTCTTTGCCAAAAGGGTCTGTCCTAATACATTGTTAATCTTATGAGAACCGGTATGATTCAAGTCTTCCCGTTTGAGATAAATCTTAGCCCCTCCTAAATCAGCGGTCATTTTTTCCGCATAATACAGCAGCGAAGGCCGTCCAGCGTAGTTTTTTAGAAGTCCTTCAAGCTCCGCGTTAAAATCAGGATCAGCTTTATAATATTCATAAGCCTTTTCCAGATTGATAATCTCATTCATCAGGGTTTCCGGGATATACTGTCCCCCGTGATCACCAAATCTGCCGTTTTTCATATAACCTTCCATACTATTTTTCAGTCTTTGAACAATATTGCCAATACGTTAATCTGTCAATAGGCAGTACGATGCAGCATCATGCAAACGGAACATTGATTTTGCGCCTTGAGTCAGCCGGATGCCCTTGTCGGCAAATACAAAGACCCCTTCCACACGGTCCAGAGACTCTATGAGGGTTCGCCCCTTTTCATAACCCAGCGCAAAAACCGCGGTTGAGAGGGCGTCTGCATCCATTGAAGCGTCGGCTATGATGGTTACTGACAAAAGATCGTTATCAACAGGATACCCGTTTGCGGTGGATAGAATATGATGATAACGTGTGCCGTTGATCTCGGCGTACCGCTCATAAATCCCGGAAGTTACAATGCTTTTATGCTGAACCTCCAAAATCCCGATATATGTTCCCCGGTCTTCCAAAGGATTCTGTAGTCCAATCCGCCAAAAGCCGGTATATTCGCCGTTAGATTCCTTTTTGTTCTTATAGGCAACTATATTACCTCCCAGATCGATGATGCCTCCGGGGACCCCTGCTTTGCTGAGGATTTTCGCGGCTTCGTCAGCAGCGTAGCCCTTTGCAATAGCCCCTAAGTCCAACATCATATTGGATCGCCGCAGAAACGCCGTACCCGCTTCCTTATCAATAACCAAATCCCGCCAATTTATCAGGGAAAGAGCTTCCTGAATTGCTTCTTGTTCAGGAATTTGGGGATCTGCCGAGCCTATACCCCAGAGCCGCACCAAAGGTCCAACGGTAGGATCAAAAGCGCCGCCGCTCAATTCAGCGTAATCCCTGGCTTTTTCTAATAACTCAATGACTTCTTGATGAACCTGTACTGGTTTAATTCCGGCGTTTTGGTTAATTCTATCAACATCCGTATCCGCTTTATTGATACTCATCAGGTTTTCAATCTCAAATAATCGGGAAAAAATATCATTGTATACTTTTTCAGAACTGTGATCATAGAGATTTACCGTACAAACCGTTCCCAGCGCAAATTCCGCATAAACCTGGGATGTATTCATTCGGGAATCTGGATTTTTTTGCGTACATCCGGTCAGGAGAAAAAACATCCCTAGAATCATAGCATAATGTAAAAACATAGTTGAAATTATATAATAATACTATGACATTTGAAATAGTTGTTGCGGATCCGGCAAAAAACATAACCCTCTTGGTTCTGAATCCAGTAGAAAACAGAGCCGAAGCCGCCAAACTGCTCCTTGCGGAACAGTCCCTGCACGCTGAACAGGTAGGTTTTGTTATTCCTCCTAAGACGCTTCAGGGACTATGGCGGCTTGAGATGATGGGCGGTGAATTTTGCGGTAACGGGGCGCGAAGTTTTGGGCTTTTTGTTGCCCGCACCATCGGGCTTTCCGGGAACGCTGAAGTTACGATTGAAGTCAGCGGTATGAAAGAGCCTCTGCCGGTGCGTCTTCAGGTTGAAAAAGGAACTGCGGAAGTAAGAATCCCTAAACCTCTCTCTCAGGATGCCCTTAATTTTCAGGGACAGTCCCTGCCGGCGTATAGGTTCGACGGCATTACCCATCTGATTGCCCCGGGGATTCCTCCAGAGGAACAAACATTCTTTATGATTAAGCGGGTTTTTGAAACTAGGTTCCCGTTTCCGCAAGCCCTGGGGGTACTGTTTTTTGACCAGGCCGCGCGGTTTATGGTTCCCGCTGTGTATGTGTACCATACGGATTCCCTGATTTTTGAGTCAAGCTGCGGTTCCGGTTCCGCCGCGTTAGGCTTATGGCTGGAGGAAAGCCGTTACGAAGGAGAGAGCCGGGTTGCTGTCCCGCAGCCCGGGGGCATCATCGAGGTACAGACAGTCAAGAAAGGCGGCGCGGTCCTTACCGTCGCCATCGGCGGCACGGTAGCCCTGGAAGAACCTAGACTGGTCCGCATTGACCCTTGGGCGGAACAAGGGAAGGGCTAGGAGATTATCCTTACCTGACCTTTTTCATTAACCATTACCCCTTCGGAACGGAGCAGCGCGATTTGTAAGTCTCTGGTTTCACCCGGAGGAAACGCGATAGCCCCGTCAGCCTTGACGATGCGATGCCACGGAAGATGATGGGAACCGGTCATGCTGTGGAGAATCCGGGCAACCTGCCGAGCGCCGTTAGGAAGCCCCGCGGCAAACCCAATATCCCGATAACTCGAAACCTTGCCTTTAGGCACGGCTTTTATTGCTTCTATAATACGCAGGGTTGTTTGAGTCATTGCGCTATTATAGCATAGAATACAGGATATTTCAGGGCTTTCAGCTTTGAAGCCGAGGCTTTTAGCAAGTCCCTTGCGAAGGGGCTTGGATTTTTCCTATCTTCCCTTTTCACAGCCTATTCGCTATACTTTTTAAACGCAATGAAAACAGGAATTCGCACGTCTTCAGGTATTGTCGCGCTTCTTTGCTGGGTACTTACGTCAATGCTCACCTTATTTATTCTTTGGGGAATCAGAGATCGGGCAAGACTCATCAGAGATAATGATAATGAACGGATCCTCAATATTATTTTTACTGAATTTCGGGGACATAACGCTTTCGGTTCTATTATTGAGTCTCACCCGCTCCTTTCGGCGCGCATCGCGGGCTTTGCTATATACGGGGAGGATTTGGCTTTGATCTACCGTTGGGGAACAGTACCGCCGGTTTTTGACGAAAAAATCCTCGTCCCCCAGAACCGGAACAAATTCGGACGGTATACGATCTTTGACCGAAAGGGAGATAAAGTCAAATTCATCTTGGATACCAATACCGGACGGCTTCCGCCGCCTACACCGCCTATGCCCTTGGCATCGGATCCGGCGCATCGGATGGGTGTAAATGACCGGCTGCGCCAGACCCGTCAAAATTTCTTTATAAATAATTTCAATCTTTTGGCAAACGGAACATATCTGTACATTGACATAAGCCATCCCGCGTACTGGCGTACCCAAACCCTTACGGCGGTTCTCCTGCCTTTGTGCGAACTTGCCCTGCTGGCGGGGTCCTTCTATATTCGGCGGCTGTATCTCAGAAACCGAGAGTATCGGGAACGAATAGAAGCGCAGAAAAATCTGGTAGTCCTTGGAACCGCGGCGAGTACCTTGGCTCATGAAATCAAGAATCCTCTGCTCTCAATACGGCTCCAAACCGGCATCCTCAGAAAACTGCTTCACGATCAGGGATGCGAGGAGCTTATGATTATTGATGAGGAAGTTGAACGCCTTTCAGAACTGATATATCGCGTAAACGATTACCTCCGGGAAGCTGAAGGAAACCGGAGACCGATAAACAGTTACGACCTGCTGTATGAAACCGCTCAACGCCTTTGCGGGCGGGATATCCTCCAGCAGGAGAGTCCCAAAAACCTGATGTTTTTTATGGACCCCTATCGCGCGCGATCGGTTTTTGAAAACATCCTGCGAAACGCCTTAGAATCCGGCGGAAACAATGACGAAGTCAGCGTATCTATGGGACGAAATAATGGTTTTGTGGTTATCAATATTGCTGATCGGGGAAAAGGGATACCCAAAGCCGATATGAAACAAGTTTTTGATCCGTTTTTTACCCGTAAAAGTACCGGCACCGGTATTGGGCTTTCGATTAGCAAGCGTTTTGTCGAAGCCGCTAAAGGTTCCATCAGAATCGATGCCCGCGAAGGAGGCGGAACCCTGGTTCGGATTATGCTGCCTGAATGGACGGCTGAGACAGAGCCGGAATATTTGGAACAAGGCGTAGGATAAGGGATGAGCGTATTAATTGTAGATGATGAGCGGAATATCCGAAGTTCTCTGAAAAAATATCTCAGTCTTGAGGGTATTGAGGCGGAATATGCTGAAACCGGAGAAGCGGCTCTGGCGTATCTTGAACGCGCGAGTTTTGACGCGGTCCTGCTGGACTTGAAGCTGCCGGGCATAAACGGTCAGGACGTGCTGGAATGGATGCAGCGCCGGGGAATCCGCTCGCCGGTGATCATGATTTCCGCGCACGGACAAATCGCCGACGCGGTGCGGGCCCTTAAATCCGGGGCAAAGGACTATTTGGTTAAACCTTTTGATCCTGCTGAACTGGTGATCAAACTCCGGTCTCTGCTGGAAAACAAGCGCCGAGAGGATATGATCGAAGCGGGAAAGCGAACCTGCGGAGCTCGGGAAAACGCCCTCATCGGCAATACTGAACTCATGCGGCGGCTTTCCCGACAGATCGACAAGATCGCCTCTACAGACGTAACGGTTCTAGTAACCGGTGAAAGCGGCACCGGCAAAGAAATAGTTGCCCGGGAGATTCACGCCCGAAGCCAAAACCGGGACGAACCTTTTGTGGCGGTGAACATCGGGGGAGTCCACGAAGGGCTTATGGAAAGCGAGCTTTTCGGACATGAAAAAGGGGCTTTCACCGGCGCGGTGAACCGCAAGCCCGGTCTGTTTGAACTTGCCGGACGGGGATGTTTGTTTCTTGACGAAATCGGGGAAATGCCCATGCCCCTTCAGGTAAAGCTGCTGCGGGTTTTACAGGAACGGAAGATTAGACGCCTTGGGGGAATGAACGATATTCCGGTGAACGCCCGGATTGTGTCAGCCACCAATCGGGACTTGGAAACAATGGTCCGGGAAGGCTCGTTTCGGGAAGACCTTTACTACCGGCTTAATGTGTTTAGGATCGAGCTTCCGCCTTTGCGGGAGCGGCTGGAGGATATCCCCTTTTTGGTAGACCATCTGCTTAACAAGCTTGCTTCCCGGATGGGGCGTGCTGTTCCCGTCTTGGATCCCCAAGCGGCGGACAAACTCCGTTCATATTCGTATCCCGGCAATATTCGGGAACTGGAAAATATGCTGGAACGAGGGTTGATCTATAGCGACGGTCAGAGCATAACCTGTGAAGATATCGATCTTCACGCTTTGAAAGGGATGAGTCCTTCAGAATCCTCAGAATCGCCGGAACTGAAATTCCACGGTCTCCCTTCTTCGAGGTCTTTGGAATATATAGAAAAAGAAGCGGTCCGGGAAGCCTTGGCTCGGTATCAGGGAAACCGCACCAAAGCGGCTGAAGCCTTGGGGATCAGCCGTAAAACCATACTGAACAAGATTAAAGTCTATAAACTGGAAAACTTCGGCGATGAAGAAAGCTGATTGCAGGCAGAACCGTTTAATGCGTAACCACCAGAAGCAGCGCAATATCTCCTTGACGGACTCCGGGAATTCGGGCGGCCTGCCCCAAGGTAAGAGGCTGTACTTGGGAGAGTTTTTCCTTTGCTTCTGCGGAAAGACCGGTTATTGTTTGGTAGTTCAGATCAGGATTCAGCTTGATCCTGTCCAGTTTAGCGTTTCTGGCGGCGGCGCGGTTTTCCTTTTCAATATAACCCGCATATTTTATATCCAAAACCGCCTGCTCAAGCCATTCCTGAGGATAGGTCATTAATTCGGGTATATACGGGAAAAGGTCCTCAGCCGTTACCGCCGAATCCGTCACAGTCCGCTCAAACGCGGTTCCTTCATGGCGGCAAAGCGTTCCAGCCCCTTCTTTAAGGTCCCGGGGCACCCGGCGGCTCGACAGAAGTTCCCGAATCGCTTCCAAGCCTTGGGTTTTGGCTTGGAACCGTTCCCATCGGAAGTCGTCTATCAGACCGAGTTCCCGCGCTTTAGGACTGAGCCGGGTATCCGCTGTATCATGCCGCAATACCAGCCGATGTTCCGCTCGACTGGTAAACATCCGGTATGGCTCTTTTGTGCCGAGGGTGGTCAGATCATCCACCAAAACCCCGATGTACGCTTCGGCGCGCCCCAAAATCAGAGGCGGCGCACCCCGCAGCTTCATCGCCGCATTAATTCCCGCTATGATGCCCTGAGCCGCGGCTTCTTCGTAGCCGGAACTGCCGTTGGTTTGTCCTGCAACAAAAAGTCCAGGCAGACGTTTTGATTCCAGCGTTGGATACAGGTCAAGAGGGTCAAGGTAATCATATTCCACCGCATACGCGGGTCTGACAATATGAGCGTTCTCCAAGCCCGGTATGCTGTGTATAAAATCCTGTTGGATTTCTTCAGGCAGAGAACTGGAAGCTCCATTGAGATACATCTCATTGGTTCCAAGTCCTTCAGGTTCAACAAAAATATGATGCTGCTCCCGTTCTGGAAAGCGGACTACTTTATCTTCGATAGACGGGCAGTAGCGCGGTCCAGCGCCTATGATTTTCCCGCCGTAAAGCGGGGATCGATGGATGTTTGACCGAATGATCTCATGAGTTTGGGCGGTAGTGTAGGTAATCCAGCAAGGTCTTGAAGGACGATCCAAAACCGCTCCGGGATCAGAGGCAAAGGAAAAAGGCGCCATATCGTCTCCGTCTTGGCGTTCCAGTTTAGCGTAATCAATCGTATTTCCCGCTATCCGTGCGGGAGTGCCGGTCTTGAGCCGTCCTATCGGGAATCCTCGTTTTCGCAGGGCTGTCCCCAGCCCTAAAGCCGCATCTTCTCCCAGCCTTCCCTGGGGAGCGTCATACTCGCCAATGAAAATCTTTCCTTCCATGAAGGTTCCTGTAGTCAGAATCACCGCTGCCCCGGAGATAAAGCGCCCCCGGGCGGTAAGGACTCCTTGAACCGCATTATCCTCAGAAGTTACCAGATCAATCACGGTATCCATGAAAACCGAAAGTCCCGCCTGCTGTTCCACCGCAGTCCGGGCAGCCCCTTGATAAGCCCATTTATCCGCTTGCGCTCTGGGGGCTTGCACCGCAGGACCCCGGGAGCGGTTGAGGATTCGGTACTGAATCATGGTCTTGTCAATAAGTTTTCCCATCTCCCCTCCAAGGGCATCCACTTCCCGGACAATATTTCCCTTTGAAAGCCCTCCGATCGCAGGATTACAGGAAAGCGCACCGATCCGATCAGGGTTTTGGGTGATGAGGAGCGTTTTACATCCAAGCCGGGCAGCCGCGAGAGACGCTTCAATTCCCGCGTGTCCCCCGCCTACTACAATACAGTCATAATCCATAGGGATTGCTAGTCAAGAACCTGTTCCGCGATGCGCCGTATTATCTGTCCCGCCTTGCCTCGGTGACTGATCCGGTTTTTTGTTTCCTCTGAAAGTTCCGCCACCGCGGCGCCTAAGCTGGGGACGTACAGAATAGGGTCATACCCAAAGCCCCGGCTTCCCCGTTCTTCCCGAAGGATCTCTCCTTCCAGGGTTTCCTGGGCGACCCAGAAACGATCCGTATTGAACAGCAATACCATAGCGCAGACAAAACGGGCCCTTCTTTGAGAAGTATCTCCCAATTCTTTGAGAACCAGCGCGTTCCGTTCCGTCGAGGTAAGATTAGCCTTCCCTTCACTGCCGTAACGGGCGGAATGTATCCCCGGACGTCCTCCCAAGGCGTCTACGCATAGCCCTGAATCATCAGCGATTACCGGCTGTTTTACCAAATTGTACAAGGCTCTTGCTTTAATAAGGGCGTTTTCAAGAAAAGTAGTCCCATTTTCCGCAGGATCAAAATCAGATATCCCCGCATCTGCGGGAATTGTAATCGTAAGACCCGATAATATTGCCTCAAGTTCTGTTTTTTTGTGGGCGTTTCCCGTGGCAAACCAAATAGTCATAATATGATTACAGCTTATTGGCTAAGGTTTCCTTTTGTCAAGGCTCCCGCCTAAAAACAGAACTTGCGCGGAAATCCTTTTAAATATTTTTTATAATTTTTGTTGAACTATAAGGAATTTTCCTATATTATATATTATAAGTTTTAGATACTATAGCTTAAAAAGTTTGTAATAAGATTTGTGAGTTAAGCGTAAAAATATGAGGGTTTTAATACATGCTGGATATCGGTCTCATTCATCGTAAGGAATACGACGTAAACGCCGACCGATCTGAAACTGTGGTCATTGCTGAAGCGCCCGGCAGAGTTCATTATCTGGGTGAACATGGTGAACCAAAAGCCGGATTATTCCTCTCCTCGGCAATCAACCGGTATATCCGGGTGGCGGTAAGTATTCGTAAGGATAGTTCCCTTCGTTTTTATGCCCCTGATTTAGAGGAACGGAAACGCACTACTTTGGTTAATCTAAAATATAAACGGGAAGACCGGTGGGCTAATTATATCAAAGTCGCAATTCATGTGTTTGCGGAGCTTGGGTATCCGGTGAAGGGCTTTAATTTTACGGTTGCCGGGGATATTCCTCAGCATATTGGATTAGCTTCTTCGTCGGCTATAGAAGTGGCTGCGGCGGTAGCGCTTCGGGGATTTTTTAAAGCCCCGGTCAAGGATCAAGACCTTTTAGAGCGGCTTATTGAATCTCAAAAGCTGTTTTTTGGAAAACAGATCGACCCTATTGATTATGTAATTGCGCTGTCCGCCAAAAAAGATCAATTTTTGGCGGTAGATGAAATCACCTTAGAGACTAGATCAGTCCCGTCGAGTCTATCAGATTATAAGATCCTCATCATGGATTCCAGAGTACCTCGACTGGGAGTGGAAGATGAGTTGAAAATGCGCCGGCATGATATAAAAAAAGGGCTTGCGCTGCTCTGCCAGAAGAAACCAGGGACCAGTTTGCGGGATTTTGTGACGACTGATTTGATTGAATCTATGGGGAATCTGCCTGAAGAAATCCGCCGGCGGAGTATGCATATTGTACAGGAATTACGGCGAGTCTATGACGCGGAAGAAGCCTTGCGGAAAGCGGATGTTCAAGGGCTTTCTAAAGTTATTTTCCATTCCCATGAGAGCCTGCGGGATCTGTACGAGGTGTCCTGTCCTGAAATTGACTGGCTTGTAAAACGGGCTCAGGAAATCGACGGGGTTTTGGGGTCCAGGATGACTGGAAAAGGATTTGGGGGCTGTACATATACCATTATCAAAGACCATGTTATTGAAGAATACCGCCGGCGCCTTGAAGACTATGAACGGATTTTCGGCTTCCATCCTATTATCTATGAAGTCAACCTTGCTGAAGGGGCTAGGCTCATTTCTGTATAACCATACTCTAAAGGCTTTGGTTTCCGTTTACTGTTTGTTACGCACTTTTGCTAAGATTTCAATTAAGAAAAACGATAATTAATAGTAGAGCAATATGAATATACTATTAACTAATGATGATGGAATAACCGGTGAAGGTCTGATTGCCTTTGCCGCACGGCTGCGGGAGCAAAAGGAGCATTCGGTATATGTCATTGCTCCTGATACCAATCGTTCCGGCGTGTCCCAAGCGATTTCATTTCTGTCTAATCCTATGAGGCTCACTGAATGTTCAGCGAATACCTGGGCTTGTTCAGGGACCCCGGCGGATTGCGTTATGCTGGGCGTGCTGGGAGGTCTGCCGGTAAAGCCTGATCTGGTGGTTTCAGGGATCAATGCAGGCGCCAATATTGGTACGGATATCCTCTATTCAGGTACCGCAGCGGCGGCTCGGCAAGCGGGATTGTATCATATTCCGGCGGTAGCCCTTTCGCTGGCAGGAAAAGCGCCGTTTTATTGGGAAGAAACAGTGGCTTTTGCGGCGGATCATCTTGAAGAATTTGCGGGACTTTGGAGAAAAAACATTTTTATCAATGTGAATATCCCCAATACCCCGGATCCAAAGGGAATCGTCACTACTTTTCCCTGCATTAGAAGGTATGAAGACAGTCTTGACATAGTTACGGCTCGAGACGGTCGAAAATATTGCTTTGTTAATTTCGGGGAGGTTGTCACCAATGCGGAAGCTGGTTCCGACGGAGAGGCGGTCGCCCGAAACATGGTATCCGTAAGTCCCGTGTTTATTCACCCTGTGGTTCAGCGGGATCAGTGCGCCGGTGTACCGGACTACGCCGGAGTTGTTCCCAGACCGGAACGTTTTGAAAATTAAGGAGTAAGTATGGTAGGAACGATTCAGGAAGGAATACGGCTTTTTAACATGAAGCGTTGGGAACTGGCTATACAGGAATTTCTGGAAGCATTGACGCGGGTTAATCCAGAAGATGAAACCCTTTCAGGAGACCTTGCATATTATCTGGGATTATGTTATACTAAACTTGAACAGTTTGACGAAGCGTTGCTTTATCTGGAACAGGTGGTAACCGGCACTCAAAACGCCATGCGGATGTACCAGTGCCGTATAACTTTAGCGTATATTTATGTGATTACAAAGCGGTCTAAAATGGCTGAATCCGAACTTGCTCGGCTGGCGGAAACCGGTTTTGAATCAGTGCAGCTTTATACGATTTTAGCATATACCGCATGGGCGGATCGGCAGTATCAAAAAGCAGTGGATTTGTATAAAAAAGCCCTGCAATTAGATAATAATAACGCTACCGCCATAAACGGGTTGGGGTATATTTTGGTGGATACCGCGATGGATCCCCAAAATGGACTGTTGTTCTGTAAAAAAGCAGTGGATATTAATCCAAAGAATCCATCCTATCTTGATTCCCTGGGATGGGCTTATTTTAAGACTGGCAATCACAAGGAAGCGGTTAATTGGCTGCGCCGAGCCTTGGATTTAGCGCCTCAACAGAAAGAAATACGGAATCATATCAAAATCGTAGCGGGAGAGGCTGGATGAATGTTATAAAAATCATCCTCTGGGGATATAAAAAAAGCTGGTGGATGATTTGCGGGTATTTGTTGTGGGCAGGTTTTTTAGGAGCCCAACAGAGTTATAATGCCACAGATCGGAATGCGCTTTACGCGCAGGAAGAATTCCGGTTAGGCGTACAAGCCTATAATCGGTTTGCCTTTAATGAAGCGATTCTCTCTTTTGAACGGGCTCTTTCTTTTCAGCCCGGGGATCCTCGTATTTTAGATTGGCTTGGACGAGCGTATTACCGTTCCGGTCTGGAGGAAACCGCCCTCAGACAATGGCGTTCCGCGGTGATCGGATATACCCCTCATTCAGGAGAAGCCCTGCTGCTGGGAAACCGAATTGAAACCATAAGGAACCGGCGAAGTCTTTTGTCGGTTATGGAAGACGGTGTCCGCTATGTGGAAGCGGGACGGTATCCCGGACAGAGTAATGATGTAATATACTATAAACAGCCTACGGCGATTTTACCGCTGGAAGATGGAACCGTTTGGATCGTAGCCTATGGCAGTAATGAGCTGGTTCGAATCGATGTAAACGGAGTTATCCGCCAGCGCCAGCGGGGTCCTTTGAATGGTTTTGATCGTCCTTACGATCTGGTTCGAGGACCTGACGGCAGACTGTTCCTTTCGGAATATCGCGGAGGACGGATCAGCGTCCTGAACAGCAATGGGGATTGGCAGTCTTATATTGGCGCTAAAGGACAGGGAGCAGGCAAACTGATAGGTCCCCAGAACCTTGCGGTAGATGAGGCGGGGTATGTGTATGCCGTGGATTACGGCACCCGCCGGATTTCCAAATTCGATCCTGAGGGAGCCTTTATTCTTTCCTTTGGGAATAAGGCGGGGGGGTTTCAGGGCTTTCTCTCGCCTACCGGGATTGCCGCCAGAGACGGCAGAGTGTATGTGGCGGATAACGCGACAAAACAGATATATATATTTGACCCAAACGGAATGTATCTGGGGATTCTTATCAAGGAAGGCTTGACAGGACCTGAAAGTCTTAGATTTCTCTCAGACGGACGGCTTTTGGCGGCGGATACCAACCGGATTATGCTGATCGATATTAATTCAGCGGTATTGCGGGATATAGGGGTCGCCGGGAATTCAGGGGTGCGTATTGTCGGCGCTGCGATGGATCGGAACGGGAATATTTTGGTCGCTAATTTCCAGCAAGATGAAGTAGCGATAATGACTCGTTCTACCGATATGGCGTCAGGAATTTTTGTACAAATCGATCGGGTCATCACCGATAAATTCCCATTGATTACGGTTGAACTTTCCGTAGAAGATCGGCTGCGGCGTCCTATTGTCGGACTTGACGGACGGAATTTTCTTTTGAGCGAAAAAGGCCGTCCTGTTATGGAACAAAATTTTATGGGCGCCGGGCATCGTTCTGGGAATGCGGATATAACGATCTTAATGGAACGGTCGAATCAGACCCTGGAATTACAGGATGATCTCGTTGTGGCAATGGGAGATATTATTGAGAACTTTTCAGGAACTTTGGTTTCTATTATTTCCGCCGGGGAACAGCCGGTTAAAGAACGGAGCAGCGGAGGCATATCAGTTACCGCTCGAGGAAACCCTAGTTCCTACAGTCCCCGCTGGCGTTTTGATCTAGGACTTCGTCTTGCGGCAACGGATCTGCTTCCGGGTGAAAAAAAACGGGCAGTTGTTTTTGTCGGAGCAGGAAACCTTGGAGATATGGCGTTTGAACAGTACAGTCTTGCAGAGTTAAGCGCGTATCTTGCGAATAACGGTATTATTTTTCATGCGATAATTGTAGGGGATACTCAGGAGGATGAAAAGATTCGGTATCTTTGCAATCAAACCGGCGGACAAGTTATGCGCCTCTACAGACCTGAAGGGATTGGGCAGGTTATTAAGGATATTGTCTCCAATCCGAGCGGTTCATATATTCTCAGTTATCGTTCCCTATTGCCAACTGATTTTGGCAGAGCGTATCTGCCGGTAGAAGCGGAAGTATATCTTATGGAGCGTTCAGGCCGGGACAGCACGGGTTATTTTCCGCCTTTAGAGTAAGGTTTAGTTAGAGGACAGCCTCGGCGCGGAAGGTAATGTTTTGGTTTGCTGAGGAGCCTCAACGCGCCGCTGATTCCTAAAGTATAAAAGTGTAAGGATAACGACAATGACTGTGCGAGAAATAATTAAACTAAATTATCGGCAATTTCTTTTTGTTTTTTTAGCGTTTTTTATTATGGTAGTTGTAAGCTATTTTTATACCAGTAAAATGGTAGGCGAACAATTATTACTGAATGGAGAGGAGCTTATTCAAGTAGCCCAAGCCCATATTAAAGCGGAATTGTCTCAGTCTGAAGTTTTCTTAACTGATACCTGTTTGTATGTAGAAAACATGATTCATAATGAAAAGGATCAAAAGGAAATAAATGATATCCTTAGCTGGATAACTCATCAGGTTAATACCCAAGAGGATCATCTTATTGACGGACTGCTGGGAGTATACGGCTATGTGTATGACGTTTATCTGGGAGGCGCGGATACATGGATCCCGCCGGCTGACTTTAATCCTAAAACTAGACCCTGGTATATCGGAGCGGAAGCGAAGAAAGGGTACATTCACTATACTGGTTCGTATATTGATAATTCTACTGGAAAACTAATTATTTCTATATCCAAGCAAATCTTTGACGCTCAAGGACGGGGCGTCGGGGTCATCGCCGCTGATATAGACCTCTCTGGGCTGGAGCCCCTCATGTCTGATTTAGAGGTTGCGAATATCGGCTATATGTATTATGGGCTTGTGCTGGATGATAATCTTGCAATCGTTACCCACGGTCAGGATAAAAACCTTGTGGGACAAGATTTCGCTTCGGTTAATGCAGACTGCGCTATGGTAGCGGAAGCGCTTAAAAAAAATGACGGCATGATTTCAGGCTTGGAGTTTATCAATCATAGCGGCACAAAGAGCATTGTTTTTTTTGGTAAAATCTTTAACGGCTGGTATACCGGCGTGATAACCTCAACATCCAGTTTTTACGCCCGGGTCTATCAGATGGGAATAGTCATTTCCGTATTGGGTTTTGTCATGATGCTTCTGTTGAGCAGTTTTCTGGTGAGTCTCTATACCGCTAAAATCCGTTCTGAAAAAGAAAACAAAAGTAAATCTAACTTTCTTGCCAAGATGAGTCATGAAATCCGTACTCCTATGAATGCGATTGTAGGTATGTCTGAACTCATCCTTAGAGAAGATATTCCGCCGGATATATATGAACACGCAATGGGCATCAAACAAGCCAGCGCAAATTTGTTGTCGATTATTAATGATATTCTTGATTTTTCTAAAATAGAATCCGGGAAGATGGAGATTATAGAGGTACAGTATCTCTTGGCATCAGTGATAAACGATATAGTGACGATTATCCGTATGCGGATCAGTGAAAAGCCAGTAATTCTGCTGGTCAACATTGATCCGAAGATACCAAATAAACTTACCGGTGATGAGGTGCGAATTCGTCAAATTATTCTCAATATTCTCAACAACGCGGTAAAATACACTGAAGAAGGGTCCATTCAGTTTTCGATTGAGGGAGAAATCGGCGGAACCGGAGGAAACCAACATATCCTGCTGAATATTACGATTACCGATACAGGTATCGGCATTAAGCCCGAAAATTTTCACAAGGTTTTTGGTGATTTTGTACAGTTTGATATGGCGGCAAACAAAGGCATTGAGGGAACCGGACTAGGACTGGCAATTACCAAGAGCCTCTGCGACGCGATGGGCGGGGAGATTTCCTTTACCAGCGAATACGGCAAAGGTACGACCTTTACAATTCTGCTGCCCCAGATGATTGCCGATCCGGTCCCTCTTGGGGCAGTCCAAGACCCTGAGTCCAAAGCGGTACTGGTATACGAGATGAATGAACTCTACGCCGCTTCTATCATGAAGAGTCTGGATAATTTAACGGTTCCTAACAAGTGGGTTACAATACAATCTGATTTTTATGAGACCTTAAAAAAGAATTACTATCCTTTTATATTTGTGTCGTATGTTCTGTATGAAGGGGCTAAAAAAATTGTTGAGCGGATGGAACTCAAATCAAAACTGATCGTAATGATAGAGTACGGCGCTGAAATCGGGTTGCGGGATGTAAGCACTCTTGCGATGCCTGCTCATGCGCTTTCTATCACAGATATTCTGAATAACAAAATTGAAAGCCGTAATTATAGTGCAAAACGGGAGACTTTGAGCCGTTTTATCGCTCCATCCGCTCGAATTCTTATTGTAGACGATATCGGCACGAACTTGAAAGTTGCTGAAGGACTGATGGCTCCTTTCAAGATGCATATTGATACGTGTAAAAGCGGCGCCGAGGCCATTGAATTGGTAAAAATAAATGTCTATGATATTGTATTTATGGATCACATGATGCCTGAAATGGACGGCATTGAAGCCACAGGACATATCCGGGAACTTGGGGGAGATTATAAAAAGCTGCCGATTATTGCGCTGACCGCAAACGCGGTATCTGGAGTTAAAGAAATGTTTCTCCAAAACGGTATGAATGATTTTCTGTCAAAGCCTATAGAGATGTCCCGATTAATCGGGATACTGCAAAAGTGGATACCCCCAGAGAAACAGGAGAAATATTATAGAGTGAAAAAAGACGAAGGTTCCGCAAGCGGCGAATCTACGGCGCTGCAGGTTATTACCGGTATAGATGTAAAAAAAGGGGTTTCTATGACCGGCGGAACCTTGGACAGTTATCTAGGTACTCTGAGTATTTTCCTCGAGGACGGCAAAGAAAAGCTCCCCCAGATAAAACACTGTCTGGAAATAGGAAATCTTTCTTTGTATACAACCTATGTTCATGCAGTTAAAAGCGCCTCTGGGAGTATCGGCGCCGGGGGGCTTTCGGATTTTGCAAAGAATCTTGAGATGGCTGGGAAAAATGAAGACATGACCTATATCGAAAAGAACAATCCCGGGTTTCTTGAGGATTTTGAACAGCTTTTAGAAAGTATAGCGGATGCTTTGCATATTTCCAACCAAAGTTCCCCAGAGAATGCCGACAGCAAGACTGAATATAGGGAAGAGTTAAAGCGGGAGATGGCGGAACTCAAAGATGCGCTGGACCTAATGGATGCGGGAAAGGCGGATGAGATCATTAATCGTCTGCACAAGGGGAAATGGGGAAAATCAGTAAACAGCCGCATAGAAGAGATAGCGAAGCATATCTTATTATCAGATTATGACGAGGCAATAGCCGCTATTGATACATTACTGACAGAGGAGATTGGAGATGGGGACAAATAGAAAAAAGATACTACTGGTTGATGATAATATTACTAATCTGACAGTCGGTAAGAACGCGTTAATAGAGAAATACGATGTTTTTACGATTCCCTCAGGAGAGAAGCTGTTTAAGATGCTTGAAAAAGTAATCCCTGATATGATACTTCTGGATGTAGAAATGCCTGAGATGAACGGGTATGACGTTATCAAGGGTCTAAAAAAGCAGGATAAAACCGCCAACATACCGGTTATATTTTTAACCGCAAAAAACGACGACGGCAGTGAACTACAGGGTTTATCTTTAGGAGCAATTGATTATATCACCAAGCCTTTTTCTCCGCCTCTATTGTTAAAGCGCATTGAAGTTCATTTACTCGTTGAATCCCAGAAGCGGGAATTAAAAGAGTACAACACGAACTTGCAGAATATGGTTAAAGAAAAGACCAAAGAAGTGGTAAGTTTGCAGAACGCTATTCTTAGAACCGTCGCGGAGCTGGTTGAATCCCGGGACTCGATTACTGGCGGACATATTGAACGTACTGAACGATATTTGAAAATACTGGTAGAAGGCATGAGAGAACAGAATTTTCACGTCCCTGAAATCGCCGCCTGGGATACGGACATTCTCTTTCAGTCCGCCCAGCTCCACGACGTAGGAAAGATAGTGATTAAAGATAATATTCTTTTTAAGCCCGGAAAACTGAACTATGAAGAGTTTGAGGAGATGAAAAAGCATACTACCTTTGGGGTGCATGTGATAGAGAAAATTGAAGAAAGCACTTCTGAGCGGATATTTCTTGAACACGCGAAAATCTTTGCCGGCACCCACCACGAGAAATGGGACGGTACAGGTTATCCCAAGGGACTTAAAGGCTCGGATATTCCGCTTCAGGGGCGGCTTATGGCTATTGTAGACGTATACGATGCGCTTCTTTCGGAACGTCCCTATAAAAAAGCCTTTACCCATGAAGAAGCGGTAAATATCATTAAAGGAAACAGCGGTACTCATTTTGATCCGGAGTTGGTAGTTCTCTTTATTTCAGTTGCGGACAAGTTTGCCGCGATTATTCATGACGGAAGTAAGTAGGGAGGGATATGATGTCGGATGAACTTAAACGTCTGCTTATCCAAGTTATTACTTCATGGCAGGTTATTGGAGTTTCGGTGGTACTCATATTGTACCTTTCACTAGTTTTCTATGTAGCTCGGTTTCAAAGCGTAAAGATTATGGTTAATGTAAAATCAAAAGGGCCTAAACAAAAAAAAGAAAAAAAGCCCGCTCCTCCGCCTGAAGAAGAGGATCCCCCAGAGGCGTAATGTATTGGACTGTTTAAACGTTTAGGTATGGGTATACAAGGGCTTTGCCCAGCAAAGACCGTCCGCCCAAATGTGCCGGAAACAGGCGTTACGAGATAATAACTGGTTCGTGGCGGTATTGGAAGTCTTTTACGGCGACTATTAAGTCCAAAAAACCACAATGAAAGGATGAAGAAGCGATAGAAGTGCAGTCCCAGGGTTTGGCTGTATGTTCAACCCGATGACCCGCACTTGTACGCTGGACGGCAACATCTTACCTTGACCCGAGGAAGCCTCTCAATTACCTGCACAAGGCAGTAACGGCAGGTTTAACCCTGAAACCAATATATCAATTATAGCCTTTATTTGCCGTTCATCATATTTTTTGTATAATACTTCCAATAAAAAAAGGTGTAATTATTCCGAATTCCTCTTGACGGTAGGCAAGTAATTTTAGTATTATAAAATATAGTCATGCGGCTGTCGTATAACGGCTATTACCCCAGCCTTCCAAGCTGGAGACGTGGGTTCGACTCCCATCAGCCGCTCAACAATAAGTCCCTATAGTATGAGAAAATTCGGGTTTTGATTGATACTGAAAATGCGAGAAAATAGCGAATCCGGCGCATACCATTTAAAAATATTCAAGTCTTTGTATTATATAGATTTACCAAGGTATACTTGCAAAGGTGTAGATGGCAAGTCCGCGCTGGATGCGGGTTTTTCGCCCTCATTTGCGGCGCGTCTTGCCGTGTTCCGCGCGGGAAAGGTGTTGAGTCCGGCGAAAAACCGCTTGATGAGTGGAATATATCGCTTGCGGGGCTGAACCTTGACAGCGTTTGGGAGAACATAATCGTACAAATCAGCGGCATCACGATTGCGGAGGGCTGCACGCTCGACGAGCAGATAGCCGCGACGAGGAACGCGCCAAAACGCTGCGGTGCATAGAACAGCTTGAAAAACAGGCGCGGGCGGAGAAACAGCCGCGGCGGAAGTGGGAGCTTGCGGAAGAGGCGAAAAGGCTTAAAATAGGGATGGAGGGATAATATATGCGGATAAAATCAGTTAAATTAAAAGAATTCAAACGCTTTACGCACCTTGTAGTAGACGGTTTACCCAATACAGCAAAGCTTATTGTGCTGGTTGGAGCAAATGGTTCGGGGAAGACCTCTTTCATTGAGGCATTTAACCATTTCTACAAATATTCTGGTTATCATGATGTTGGTGATTATCACTATTTGAGTAAATCGGGAAGTGATAAAACTCTTGACAGTAATCAATGGCATTAGCGTTCATCGACACTGGTAGATATTCAGTTTTATGATGTTGAATTTCCTCGTAGCGTAGGGCAAAGTAATATCAAGGGACATTTTTATTTTAGAGGCGCATATAGAAATGAACCTGATTTCAGTATTGATTCCATGCAACGTCAGGCTGAACCAACATCAACGGTAAGATTGAGCACGCTTATTCAAAATGACCAAACGGTATCAAGTAATTATCAAAGGTTGATAGCCAATACCGTTACAGGAGTTTTTGATACCGCAAACAATAACAGGTCTGTTGAAAATTTAAGGGAAGAATTGACAGGCAAGATACGAGAAGCTCTGACAAGGGTTTTTAATGACTTGAATCTTTCATCATTAGGAGAACCGTTGAACAACGGCAGCTTTTATTTCACAAAAGGGACTACGAAGAACTTTCATTATAAAAATCTTTCCGCAGGTGAAAAATCAGCGTTTGACCTTATTCTCGATATGGTAATACAGTCTAAATACTACCCCGACGCAGTATACTGTATTGATGAACCAGAAGCTCACATGCACACAAAACTTCAAGGTAAAGTCTTGCGTGAGTTATATATGCTGATCCCTGAGCAATCACAATTATGGGTGTCCACCCATTCTATCGGTATGCTCCAAGAAGCCGAGGAAATTGAAAAAGAAAATCCCGGAACTGTAGTATTTCTTGATTTTGACGGCAGAGATTTTGATACCGATGCAATAATTATGCCTGCCAAAATCAACAAAGCCGTGATGGAAAAGTTCTATGAATTAGCCTTTGGTGACTTTGCAAAACTGATGTTGCCAAAAAAAATTGTATTCTGCGAAGGCGACCCAAATGGGAAGACACGAAAAGATTTTGATAAGACAATATATACGAAGGTGTTTGGGGATAACCACCCCGATACATTCTTTGTTTCGGCGAAGTCATGTAACGAGCTTGAAAACATAGAAAACTCACTTGGCGAGATAATGACAAAGTTGTTGAATAATACAACCATAATTAAAATCGTTGACCGCGATGACAGAAGCGAAGAAGAAGTTGTCGAACTTAACAAAAAAAATATACATGTGCTTTCACTTCGGAATCTTGAATCTTATTTGTTTGATGATGAAATAATCAAACAACTGTGCGTTTCGGTTAACAAAGCCGATAAGTATGAGGAATGTATTAATGCAAAACGAACAGCATTACAGTCAAGCTCAAGTCCGCCACGTAACAATGCTGCTGATGACTTAAAATCAGCTCGTGGTGATATATATATTTCATTAAAGAGAATTCTCGATCTTACCCAATGTGGCAACAATGCCGATGCTTTTATTCGGGATACTTTGACGCCGTTAATTACACCTGATACAGATGTGTATAAACTGCTTGAACAGGAAATATTTGGAACTGGAGGAGCAAATAATGAATGACAAGCTCAAAATGCAAACCCCTAACCTTACCAACGAGAAATTTGCCGCGCTGGCGGCGTTGTTCCCGAACGCTGTTACCGAAACGGTGGACGAGAACGGCGCGGTCGTCCGCGCTATCGACAAGGATGTGTTGGCGCAGGAGATAAACGCCCGCGTTGTTGAAGGCAAAGAGGAACGCTACCAGTTCACCTGGCCGGACAAGAAGAAGTCCGTCCTGCTTGCCAACGCGCCTATTGCGGCGGCGCTGCGTCCGTGCCGCGAGGAAAGCGTGAATTTTGACACGACTGAAAACCTTTACATTGAGGGCGACAACCTTGACGTGTTGAAACTCTTGCGTGAAACCTATTTGAACCGCGTGAAGATGATTTACATCGACCCGCCGTATAACACGGGCAATGATTTTGTATATGAGGATGATTTTTCGGAGGACGCGGACGAATTTTACGTGCGCGATTATCAGTACGACGAGGACGGCAACCGCATGGTCAAAAACCTCGACAGCAACGGGCGTTTCCATACCGACTGGCTGAATATGATTTATCCGCGCCTGCGTGCGGCAAGAGATTTATTAACTGATGATGGGGTGATTTTCATCTCGATTGATGATAATGAAGTGGAGAATCTGAAGAAGGTTTGCAATGAGACTCTTGGGGAACAGAATTTTGTGGCGCAACTTGTTTGGCAAAGGGCATTTTCACCAAAGAACGATTCTATGTTTATATCAAACAGTCATGACTATATTGTGATGTATGCAAAATTTATCGATGAGTTCAAGATTGGCAGATTGCCAAGAACAGAAGAAGCAAATGCGCGATACTCAAATCCCGACAATGACCCTCGCGGAGTATGGATGTCAAGTGATATATCTGTTAAGACATATAATCCAAATTCGGATTACCCAATCACTGCGCCATCGGGGCGAGTGATTGAGCCTCCAAGATAATAGAATTTGGTTCGGTTCTGACGGCGATGGAGTGCCGAGAATAAAACGATTTCTATCAGATTTAAAATTTGATGGCATGGCACCAACTTCTATTATGTTCCACAAAGACGTTGGACACAGCCAAGAGGGATCGCAAGAAGTGACAAAGTTGCTCGAAGCAGGAGCGTTTGACGGCCCAAAACCGGTTCGCTTATTACGACGATTGCTCACTCTTGCCAACCTGAAAGAGGATTCCATCATCCTCGACTTTTTCTCCGGCTCCGCCACCAGCGCCCACGCCGTCATGCAGCTCAACGCTGAGGACGACGGCAAGCGCAAGTTCATCATGGTGCATCTGCCGGAACTGACGTACGAGAACAGCGAAGCGGCAAAAGCGGGCTACAAGAACATCTGCGAAATCGGCAAGGAACGCATACGCCGTGCCGGGAATAAAGTGATTAGTGATAAGTGTTTAGTGGCTAGTGCGAACGCTCACAAAAACACTACCCACTGCCCACTAAACACTAACCACTCTTTGGATGTGATTAGCAATGAGGAGAAAGCGAAATATGGTTGTAAAGAGTTATCAAGATCTGATTGTTTGGCAAAAATCAATGGAAGCG
>JAITHD010000170.1 GCA_031280155.1 Treponema sp.
GGATTTGGTAAAGAGGTATGACCTGCTATGCGTTGAGGATTTGCACATAAAGAATATGGTTAAGAACCGGCGTTTGGCAAAATCCATCAATGACGCGGCGTGGGGAGAGTTTATCCGTCAGTTAGCGTATAAATGCGGATGGCGGCATAAGGCGCTTGTTAAGGTAGATACGTTTTTCCCATCCAGCCAAACGTGCGGCGGCTGCGGTTCAAAAAACAGCGAAGTAAAAGATTTGTCTGTGCGGAACTGGGTTTGTCTGGTTTGCGGAATCAGGCACGACCGGGACGAAAACACGGCGCTGAATATCCTTGCCGAAGGGAAACGCATATTAAACGCAAACAAAGTTTGCGGACTATCGTGGGAAGAAAAAATACCCTGGGACGCAGGGGAATCTACGCTTGGGGAGTTTGTGGAAGACCATCGCAAGACGGCAGCGGACGTAGAACCAAGAATCCCCCGCCTTTAGGTATGGGGAGTTGTCAACACAGTCCAATTATACTGAGAATAGTCATTATAAAAAATAAGTTAAGACCAAGCCCGGCTATAAGCAGGAACCACGAACAGATTTCAAGCAGATACGCTTTCTGGGTATACCGGCGGGCAAGGGTTTCAGGATTTCCGGGGACCGCCCCAAAGGGAGCAAACGGGTCTAGCGGTTCTTGAGGAAGGGACATTGGAGAGCGAGGTTCTTCCGGGAGACTGCCGAAAACATACCAGCCTTCTTTTTGAGAAAGCCCCTGGGGAGGAGCTTTGGTTTTTAGTTCTTTTTTATTTTTATTAGGAATAAGCATTGGAATCTGAAGGTCCACTATATCCGCCGGCAAATCGTCATAATATACCCCGCCGTATCGTTCCCCATTGGGAAGCCGGCAATCCTGTAATTTAGGAGCTGTATAGTTGAGCGGAAGTTGAAGTATGTCTCGATAGGCTCGAAATATTCGAGCCTGCCGCCAAAGCCGTTGGTATAACAGAGTACATATCACTCCGGGAGGGAACAGCGGAAGCAAGGGCGTAAAAAGCGCAATCCCTGCGGCAATTACGGTAAAACGAAAAATCGGTCTTGAAAGATAATACATCGCCACCATGAGCTGAGAAAAAACTCCGGCTATGAAAGAATAGGGCGTTATTGGATTCCAATATTCATTCTTATTCCGTCCCGCCCGAATCGTGCGGATAGTAAGAGAACGGTCCTTACCATCGTAAAAAATGATCAGCAACGGAGATTCCTTAGTCCCCCTAAAGACCAGCCTATCTTCTTGACGAACTGTCTTTCCGCCTACAAAAACCTTAACTCCCTCGGTCAGAGAAGATACCCGATCCCACCGGATTTTTTCAGGCGCTTCTCCGCTGGGATCAAGAGATTCCATGAGTTCTTCTCCCTCCGCCATAGGCAGCAGGTAGGTCTCGGCGCCTTTCAAAATAATCGGCATTGTGAGGGTTTCATTGCGAATCCACAGAATATGATTATCTGTAGACTCAAACCCGCCGGTAAAACGGTAAACCCCGCTGTAGTCAAGGGCATGGGGATACGAAGCGTAATCCAGCAGAGGCTTGAGACAGAGATCATTGAATCGCCGCCGAAATACCCGCCACCGGTGACGGCTGATAAACGCTCCTAGTATCGGGATAAGCCCATACCACAACAGCGCTAAAAATACTATAATAAGTAAATCATAAAACCGCAGATTTTGTATTCCTATTTTATTGTTTCTATGATATACTTAAATCCTTATGCGAAGTCAAGTTGTAGATGAAACTAATCCTGTAAATCTTGTTGTAGGAGCCTTAGCCACTAACTGCTGGGTCTATGCTTTTACCGATGATGCTTCTGTTTCCGGTCAAGGAATCTGGGGGTCTTACCAAGACAAATTATGCGTCCTTATCGATCCCGGAGCTGACGCCAGTGTGCTTATCGCGCGGCTGGAACGGCTCCAGCGCTATCCCCGGTATATTCTCTTGACTCATGGACATTTTGACCATGTAGCGGCTCTTGCCGGAGTGGTTTCTTATTACTATGAAACTTATAAACTCGCCCCTGACATCGGTATTCATAAAGGAGACGCTTCTTCCCTTGGACCTGAAGCCTATGAGGTTCATAAGGAAAGTTTTACCGCCGCAGTAGGCAACGCCGCCTATGTGGACGCTTTATGGGAACCTCTGCCGTCGCCTACGCTGCTTCTCTCAGAAGGAGACCGAATTGGTCCCTTTACGACGCTCCATCTGCCGGGGCATAGTCCGGGTTCAGCGGGTTTTTACGACGAAACCGCCAAGGTCCTGTTCTGCGGAGACACCTTGTTTAATGGTGGAATGGGACGTACTGACCTGCCCGGCGGAGACTTTAAAACCCTTTTAACAAGCCTGAAACGCCTCTTTGCCTTAGACGAGCATATTACGGCGTACCCCGGACATGGTTCGGCTACCACTATCGGAGCGGAGCGGAGCCAATACTAGTTATTTAAATATCCGTATATGTTCAAATTCAGAGCGATGCCTCATTTTTATCATCAAGGTTTGTTCAGCACTGGAATAAAACCAGCCTGAAGAATTGTACTGTTCAAAGTTAGGAGCGGTTCGATAATCCATATCGTAAAGCTGGAGTTTTTTCGGCTGTGCTGTCCCCCGAATCAGCATATAATGAGTTTCCCCAACAGGAAATCTTACCCCAATATCCAATACCGCAGCATCTTCAGTTATGGACAGCTCTGTTGCCGCTGTCCATGCCCAGATACCGTCCTGGGAAGGGCTTATATATTCCGCCCGAGGCTGATTTTCTCCAGTATTCAAGAGCCGATAAAGCCGAGCTGAACTAAAACGCAAAGCCTCGGGGCTTTCCTGGATGGTCCCGTCTTTAGATCGAAGCAGGGTGGTTGATATGGTTCCGGTATCGTCAGCCAGAGAAAGGGCTGAAAGAATCAAGGATCTCCCGATAGCCGCCCAGTCAGGGTTGCCTGCATTATCAGCATAAGCAGTCAGTCCATTCCCAAGGCGCAGATTGAATTCCAGATCCGTGGCGTCCGTAAAAAACACCAAAACCCGCTCTCCATCAGGGGTTTTGTGCAGTCCTTGAGCGATAATCAAATAGACCTGAGCGATATAAGCCTCAAAGGGGTTCTCAGATAAATTGGTTTGTTCGAGAACCCTCTGATATTGGTTCCAATCAGCATATCCCTCTAGGATTCCGATGATATAGTCGGTTGATACCGCGTCGGTTTTCATGGTCTTGAGTAAGTCTGCAGCTTGATTAAAGAGGGTTTGGTTTCCCCGAACGGCAAAATATTCAAAAATATGGGGTTCTTTGAGAAAATCAAGGGATTGATTGCTGACGATCTCAGTCAGCCGATTGGCGGTATCTCGTTCAGCGGTTACTAAAGAACGAAGTCCTTGTTCAGTGAGTTTATCGAGAAACACGCAGGATTCATAGGTTCTGCGGCTGCCGTTGAGAAAACTTGCCGGCACTGAAGAAACCGCCGAGATGTAGTTTCCACGTTTTACGGCTTCTCCGAGGTAGGCCACAACCATATCTTCGTTATTGGTACTGGCAATATTTTTGCCCCAAAGGGAAAAATTCTGTTCCACCCATCGGGCTACGGCTTTATCATAGGTCTGTTTATCATAAGCAGCGGGGATAATAAACTCTTGAGGATTAAAAACAGGGGCTTCATTTTCAGGAACGATTTGGTACGCGATAGAGCCGGCTTGGGGCTGGAAGATAAGGGCTCGGTGTTCCGCATTCGTCAACATTCGGTTAAACCGATATTTCATTCCCTCAAAGAGGATCATCAACTGCCCGTCTGCAAGGTCTTGAAGTTTCGCGTTTTTCAAGGGCTTATAAGGCAGTTCTATCCGCAGTACGCCGGCGCCCAAAACAGCGCTTATCATAAGTTCAGGCTTTTCCCTTACATGGGTAACAGCAAAATCCAGCCGGGTTCCCCCGGGTATGGCAAACGTTACGGTTTCATCAGTTACCGTCATAGATTCAGGCAAGACCCGCTCTTTTGTTCCCTTTGCCTTTACCAGAGCAAAGCCCTCTTCCTTGTCGTTCAGACTGAATTCAATTCCTCCAAAGGCAACGTTCACCCTTCCCGCAAGAGTATACTGATTAGGATAGTCTTGGGAACGATAATACCCTGTTACCAAGATCCCGCCGGCTTGTCTGGTAAAAAAGCCTTTTTCAGCGAACTGAATCGATCCTATCAGCAGCAATACGCTGATATACAATACAAACAAGCCTAGAAACCGCAGCAATATATGTTTTTTCATTTTTCCTATTTCCTAATCCTCATAACCTAGCAAGAAGTATACTCTATGATAAAACCTTCCGCATAGGGACTTGTATAGTCCGCTGCATACACCTATTATCCGGGCTTTTTTCGCATTTAGAGCCGGTTAATCTGGAGACGTTTATACGCTTTTGCCTGCTTGAAAAAAAACAACGGGTTATATAAAAATGTTCCAGTCATCAAGGGTCTTTTTTGAAGAAAAAATCATCTCTAAAGTATTTTTTTAATAATTCTTCTGACACCGCTTCATTTTTATTCATGTGGGTATAAGTTTCTTCCAAAAAGCCTTTGGTTGTATAAAAACATCCTAAAATAAAAAATTCCGCTATATTCGTAATAACCCCCATAGCGGTGTACATCTGTACTGGATTGTCATGAATAAAATCAGTCATAATATACTCAATTACCGATTGTTCAGATAAACTGATTCCATAGATTATTTCTGAAATCGGAAAATTACGGCGCATCTGGTCCTTACCCAAGGCGACAAAAAAACCGCCTACCACTGAACGGTCTAAACCCCTATCAAGGGTTCGCGCCGCAAGGGGGTACAAGCCCTCATTCAGCGCAATCAGCCCGTTATCGTCCAAAGCATTGTAATGTTTGAGATGCGGAGCTTTGCGGATTTTATTTTTCCACTTTATCCCCAAGTTTCGGGCGTTAAAATTCAAACTGTCTATCAAACTGCTATCAATCATAACAAAAGTATAACAGAGAGATTCCAAGGAATCAAGAAAAATCCATCATGTAAGAACAGTCTTATTCACTGGACTTTACCTCCCGGATATTGAGGCTTGGGAAGTATGTTTCTATTTAAACTGCTTTTATCTGGTTCGCCATAAAACCTTATAGAAAAAACCTTTATGCCTGTGGATATAAGGTGCGCCGAAAACGTTTTGTAACAACATTGCTGACCCCCCTGTCTGCCCTGTGGTATACTAAACATATTAAATAGACTTACCCCAGGCAACATGGAAACGTAACGTCTTGGAAATACCTAAGACCAGGGAGCCTGGGTTGGAACCACCATAAAAGCTCCCTTTAGGGAGCTTTACGATAACCAAGCTGTACCCTGGCAGGCTCGTTGAAGGAGAAATCTTGAGGAATAAGCCGGACAACCGGAACAAGCCCCAAGCCCTAGAAAAAACCTTTAGATACCACATATACCGCATACTCAGGGCAATGATTCTCTGTGTGGAACATAGGAATTTGCCTTTTGGTATGCCGTATACCTTATGATTTCCCTCCAGTATTAAGGGTTCCTTCTTTTTTACACTTTAAAAGGTAATCAGCGTATTTTTTATCTGACATAGCAATATGGCTTAACACCCATTCCCGTAGAAACCGAACAAAGGTATTCGGAACAAAGGTTTTTCCACTCTCAAAATCCTTCACCCCATCAAGCACTTTTTTCACAAAAGCTTCATGTTCCCGCTTATGTATCCCAAACTCAGGATAATTGATCCGCTCCATGATTTGTTCTTCAGTGGTAAAATGAAATTTAACATAATCCACCAAAGTACGGATTGCGTCTTTGAAATGTTCCCGGGCTTTTTCATCGCCCTGACGGCACGCTTCATACAACGAATTAGTCAACTTGAGCAGTTCCTGATGCTGCTCGTCCACTAATTGAATCCCTATCGCATACCGATCTTCCCAGCTAACAAAAACCTCTTCCGCCATAGGATATCCTCCCTCTTGTTTCAATATACCACTGTCAACTACCCCAAGCCTAAAGGCAGGGACTTGAGGGTTGGGTCTCTTTCAAGGCTTGCTCCCCAAAATTTCTACTTCACTGAATCTGCCAAAGGAATAGACCTTTGATTTTTGCAAAACCTTCCTAAAGTGAGCTTTTACAGTGGTTTCAATCCATACTCCCCGGTCTTACGGTATCTCCACAAGCGTAAATTTCTGTGTATCCCACAATATAATAATAAGTATATCACTGGTCCCTTGTATAATGCAAGCCCAGGAATAAAAAATCTGTAGGATTTTTTAGTTGATGGCTTGTCATATCTATCCTCCCAAGGATATACTTATAGACGTATCGTGGGACCCATGGGAATCTACGCTTGTGGAAATACCGTAAGACCGGGGAGTATGGATTGAAACCACTGTAAAAGCTCACTTTAGGAAGGTTTTGCAAAAATC
>JAITHD010000227.1 GCA_031280155.1 Treponema sp.
AACCCACAGGTTTTTATCCATCAAAAAATCAATGGGACCGATTCCCATATTCCCAAGGGCGATGTTCACAATTCCTCCCCCAGGAGCCAGCAGTTTCGTCGCAATGCCGCTAATGATAATCCATGAAAGGAAGTGGGGCAAGTAGACAATGGTTTGGGTAATCCGCTTGTAGGTTCTGAAAGTCAGCTCATTAAGCAGAATCGCCAGGATAATAGGCGCGGGAAAGCCCACCAATAAGTCTAGGAAATTCAGCCATAGCGTATTCCGCAGGGCGTTCCCAAAATCTCGGGATGTAAAAGCCTGACTGAACCACTTTAATCCAGACCAATCAGAATCCCAGACGCCTTTAAACATATTGTAATCTTTAAATGCGATTACGATGTTCGTCATAGGGACATACCGGAAAACCACAAAAAAAATAATCGGCAGGATCAACATGACATACAGCATCCAGGTGCGCTTAATGTAGATGATCCTATCCAGACGTTTGCGGTCTGCTAAGGTAAGATTTTCCGCCATACAGGCCTCCTTACTACGATACAATGTTCTTTTTTCATAAATAACTCCCTTGTTTTAGGTAATTTATTTTATTTTATAGTAGCTAGATATATTAGTATATCGGGTATTTTACCTATTATTCAGAACCGCCGTAATGGTCTCAAATCCCAGTCCTGCCCGGACAAGGGCAATGAAGAAGCCTCACGGCAACGCCTTTGATGGTTCTAACTATGTTCTAAGGTATATTCAAACCGGAAGCTTTCCCATCCATTCAACCGCAAACTGCCGTAATTCTTGAGACGAATTACAGTGAAGTTTCAATTTAATATGTTCTTTATGGGTGTCAATCGTTTTCGGACTGATATTGAGTTTCGACGCAATCTCAACCGTTCCCAAGCCTTTGCCAATGAGGTTAAAAATTTGGAACTGTCTATCTGAAAGTTTTTGAATTGAAGAAAGCCGGTCCTTACCCTCTTTGAAGGTATCCCCAGCCATATATTCAAAGAGAAGCTCCCGTTCCGCCTCGCTCAGATACACTTTACCAGACATTACGGTTTTTATGGCGGCAATAACCTTAGTGCCGGTTTCATGCTTCATAATATAGCCCTTAGCCCCTGCCCGCAGCACCCGCTCGGCGTAATACCGTTCATCATGCATAGAGAGAACTAGTATCACAATATCCGGATTATAACTTTTCATATCTTTTATCAGATCCAAGCCTTCTTCATTACCGAGATTCAAATCCACAATAGCCAGCGAGGGCTTTTCATTACGGAGCAGCTCCATAGCTTCAGCCCTGTTCTGGGCTTCCCCTATCACGGCGTACGAGGACTGACTATTTATCAAAAATGAAAGTCCTTTGCTGAAAAGAGGATGATCATCTACAATTAATACAGTAGTATCAGACATATTTATCAGTATATAATATCATTTTTTGCCTTACTATAGTACAAATTCCTTATTCATATCATGTCAGGCGCCCCCTGCCTTTAGGCAGAGGCTTGGTCCGGTTGCCCGGCTTGCTCCCCAAGGAGAAGCCCTTTGTGGAGCGGCTCATCGGCACGCTTCAGAGGGAATGCCTTGACTATCATTACGAGCCGATGAATGTTGGCGAATTACGGGAAGTCGTGAACTCATGGTTGGATAAATACCATTTTTACCGCCCCCAGGAAGCCCTGAACTTCTTGACCCCCGCAGAGTTTTCCGCCATTCTGGGATTTTCCATTCCCAAGGCTGGTGTGTCCTAAAGGTACTGAGTACGAACAATCTATTGAGCGAATCCATACAATATGATATACTAAATTCACCATGGAAAAAGAGACCTTAATAGTCTATTATTCACGAAGCGGGATATCTGAAAGGCTTGCAAAGGCTTTGCAACATAAGCTGGGATGCGATATGGACAAAATAGCGTATGCTGACAAGGAGCAAATCGCGTTTGGGACTGCGGTAGTGGAAGCTCTGCGTAAAGCAACGGTACCGATTAAAGGCAGTCTCCATAAGCCAGAGGATTATAAAAAAATTATATTTATTACTCCTGTATGGGGCGGAGCTATGGCAACCCCGATTAGAAGCTATATGACTGAAAACAAAGAGCATATCCAGTCTTATAGCCTTATTGTTACCTGTGGAAAAAGCGGATTATCAGGATCAATCAAAGACGCTGCGGCGGCCCTGGGAAAAGAGCCGGTTGGGTCAGAACAATATCTTTCCTCCCAGGTTACAAAAGGCGCATATAATTTAGAACGGTTTATCTAATTATTTCAGCGGTCAGCAAAATCATGCATACCAAATCGATTCTGTTTATAAGTATATGTGTTGCAACCTTAATGCTTTATTATATTATATATGTTACAGCCGCTATTTATGGGTATAGCAAAAGCAAGGACCCGCATAGCGCAGACGCGGCTGTTATATTAGGCGCTGCCGCGTGGCATGACAGACCTTCGCCGGTGTTCAGGGAAAGGATAAATCATGGAATATGGCTCTATAAACAGGGGTATGTAAAAAAGCTGATTTTTACCGGAGGTAAAAGCATCAACGCGCCGTTTTCAGAATCGTCGGTAGCCCAAAAATACGCAATAGCCCAGATGATTCCTGCGGAAGATATTTATATAGAAGAATACTCCAGAACCACCTATGAAAATATCTTATACGCCGCGGATATTATAAAAAGATATAACTTTAAAACAGTAATTCTTGTCAGCGATCCGTTCCACTTAAAACGGGCTGTCGCAATGGCAAGAGATAATAATATACAGGCAACTGTTTACGCTTCTCCAACGCCGACAACCAGATATCAAACCATAAAGACTATGATTCCTTTTTTAGTGCGGGAAGTGTTTTTCTATATAGTTTATGAGTTTGAAACATATTATTTTCATATTCTCATGTGCGCTGTTATAGGATTAGCCTTAGCGCTGTCTAAACTCAGAAAGAAATAGGACACCCGCCTCGTGGTAGAATGGAAAAAGGAAGACCATTTTACCGTGGAGGCAAGCCATGAGAGGCTCGATCGGGCGTCCCGCGAAGATTGTAACACCGGTTCCCCATATTAGGGAACCGGCAAAAGGGGAGACGAAAGCATTATCGGAGGCGGCGAAGTTCCGCCTGAAGGTGTTCGGCTGGTACCGGAATACCCCGCCGGGCTTTCCGCTTTCGGGGACCGCCTGACGCGAGCCTCGCCTGCCGGCATTTCGGCATCCGCCGTTCCTGCTTCTACCGGTGGAAAAAGCGGTATGACCCCAAACGGCTGTCCTCGCTGGAAAACAAGAAAACCCTCCCGAAACAGAAGCGGGAGCCTGGGTATTCCCGGGAACCGGTCAGCGCCGTGCGGACCATACGGGAAGCAGACCCCGGCTGTTCAGCGAAAAAGATTCGTCCCATCCTCCCGCGGAGCATGGAAACGGCGGAAGTTCCCAGTGCGGCCGCTATCGGCAGGCTCATAAACAGGGAAAA
>JAITHD010000229.1 GCA_031280155.1 Treponema sp.
AGCTTCATGAGGGTCATGGCGTTACCCCAGTCTGTGGCGAAATCCTGTCTGATGGTCTCGGCTAGAGACTCATAAAATCCGGGAAACAGCCGCCATCCGCCGGACAAGCGGATCACTTCTAGCCGGCGGAATCGCCGCCGGCCCCAGACTTTCTGGATATAACCGCAGATCAATGCGGGATCCCCGGAACGTATAAGCCGCAGCGTAGAGGAATTTTTTTCCAGAAGTTCCCGCATTGCTTGCAGTGATAAGTCCAGAAGCTGCTCGTCAGCTTCCACGCAAAGCGCCGCTGAACCAGGACCCATAGCGCCGAGGAGGGTCTCAAGACCATAGCCGTATAAAGGCGAAGGACAGAGGTAAAGGGTTCGCTCTATTTTGGAAAGCCCCTGAACCAAACGCTCCCCCTGCGCCACAGGGTCAATCATTGAGAGCAGGGTTTTGCCTTTATAGGAAACAGAAAAACCTCGGCGGACTGGAATCCGCTGAGGACCAGGGTCAGACATACTTAATTTTCAAGCCCAAAATACTTACTAAAGGATTCGCTGAAACGATTCGTCAATTTTTGATTATTCAAAAAATAGGAACGTATGTTTTCTCCGGTAAAATTACTCATCTGACTGGGATACGCATTTTCTCTGCGTACGATATTCTGTTCATCCTCAATGATTTGTTCCGTAGGATGTAATATCACCACATTATCGCCTATTACAAAAGGCTTTGAAAGGGTAAGCAGCGGCGTAGAGAAAGCGGTTTGCCAAAAATCCACATTGTATACTGCGGAGGTAAGTCCTGAAGAATATTCTTCTAAGGTATTAAACAAAGAAGCGCTTCCATAATTAAGAGGAACTGGACCAAAACTGCTTTTTTGGTTTTCCATTTCCCTCAGCGTAATAACCTCGTCAAAGGAAGCGTCTTTAACCTCGGCAATAAACGCTTGAGCCTGTTCAAGATAGTAATCTTCTACTTGTCCCCGTTCAAAGGTCATAATGTATGAGCGGATTTTATCCAGCATTGCCGAATCCCCAAGGTCTGCCTGCCGGGGCGCTTCTTCAGCTCTAAAAAATCCCCAGCCCTCAAGGTTGTTGACTTTGACTTTAATCAGTCCGCTTAATTCTCCCTTGCTCAGTTTCATAAGCGATTCCCGTTCCGCCGGATCCGGGGCCAATGCGATAAACTCATAGGCCATTTTAATCCCTAAATCCCCTCCCTTTTCAGCGAATCCATCCTTAGAATGGGTTCTGGCGGCATCCTCAAAAGTGGAAGTCCCGTTTTGAACCGACGCGAGAACCTGCTGGGCTTCCCGCTCGCTGGTAATAATACTGATCTGGGATAAGTGAACAACCGCAAACAGGTCTCTGTGAGTATCGGTATAGGTTTTGATTTCTGTTTCAGGATAATCCCATATAGAATATTGTACCATGTCAAAATTACGTTTAACTGACCCCATGCCTACTATAAAGGGAGTTTCTTTTGAGGATATACTGAGGTTTGTCAGATCCGTCAAATAGTATTCTTTTGCGATATCTTCCTGCATCCGCCGCCACAGGGACATACGGCTGGTCTTATCCATCATACGATACCGGGAGACTGAAAAAACGCCGTTTTCCTGAAACACCGACAATTCAGCTACCTTTCGGTCTACCACTTTCGCCGGAGCCGTATAACCAGCGGTTTTCATCTCATCGAGAATACCTGTATGCACAACGGTTTCCTCAAAAGCCTGGCGCCAGACAAACTCACTGCTGTCACTAACAGGAAATCCATATTGCTGGTACATCCTGGTCAGATCTTCCCGTTTACTCGCAAAATAATTCCCCGGCACATAGGCAAGGGGAATTTTATTATAAGACCCGAAACTCAATTCCGTGCTGAAACCCCCGGCGCTCGGCACAATAGCGGGAACAAACACAAAAGCCACTATAACGATTATCAGCACCGTGACAGTCCCGATAAAAACGAGCGGATTTGCTTTAAACCGCCGGACCAGATCCGCTTTAACCGGGTCGTCCTGTTGAGAAGTTATTTTTTTTTCTTTGGAAGCCATTGACTTTCTACCTCTAACCAATATCTAAGTAATACCCTATACCATATCAAATCGATGCAGCCGCGTCAATTAGGTTTTCCGATATACTGAAAGATAATCTATAAAAGAGGTAATCGCGAGTACCGTTGATATGAAAAAAATAACCGCCGCTCCGGTACAAAGCATTGAAAATACCGAGCCTTCAACGCCGAATCGTTGTACGCTTGCCGCAAGAAGAGCCGCAACTCCTGTAATCATATAGGCAAAGGCTTTGACCTTGCCTCCCCAGCGGGCGCCCATAGCGACGCGCTTTTTCATCATAAGGTTTCGCAGAAACTGAATTCCTAATTCACGGTATAATACCACCAGCAACAGCGCCGCCGGTAAGATTCCGTCAAGGACAAAGCACAAAAAATAGGTAATCCGAACCATGACATCCGCAAAAGGATCAAACAATTTACCGAAATCGCTGACTTCCTTTCTTGAACGGGCTATTTTCCCGTCAAGCAAATCCGTAATTTCAGAAAGAATAAACAAAACCCACAACACGGGTACAGTCCACCCAGGATCCTCTGAAACAGTTGGAAACCACAAGGGAAACTGAATCTTGGGAAATAAGTATACCATGAAAAAAAAAGGAGCTAAAATTAACCGTATAGAGGTTACTTTATCAGCTAACGTCATAAACTTAAGTATGGAGTTTACCTAAAATCCTGTCAATAGTTTTAACTGAATTGGGCGCTAGAGGACTCGAACCTCTGACATCCACGGTGTAAACGTGGCGCTCTAACCAACTGAGCCAAGCACCCGGCTATTTTTTTTTATTTTCTCTAATAAATATACTAAAAATCAAATGCTTCGTCAATACTTAATTTTTTATAACTTGTATAAGCCTCGGAATCTCACTATATTTAGTATATGAAAAATATATTTCTCACCTATGCTAAATATAATAAAGATGCGGATCAGACAGCGGTGTCTTTGTTGAATGCTCTTTCTCATGAGGAACGGGAAAAAGAACGGGGAAGTTACTACAAAAGTTTATCTGGTTTGTCCCGGCATTTGCTGCAGGGAACCATCTATTTGCAGGGGCTTTGTAAATCAGGGTTATCTCATAATCCGCAAGCTATGAAAGCCTTCGCTCCCTTGGAAGGGATTTCAATTCCTCAAGATGCCCTCACTGAAGCCCAATGGAAGGCGCTGGTTCCAGTTTTTGAGATCGTTGATAATTCGGTGATTCTTCTTGTTTCCGCTTTGAACGATGCGGATTTCACCGTTTCAATCAAGATACCTTGGTATCAAGGCAATCCCGATGCGGTACCCCTCTCGTTTCTTCTGCAAAGTTTGATGGTTCATGGGACTCACCATCGAGGACAGATATCCCAAATCTTAGATGAACTTAAAATCGATCATAACTACTCGTCTATCAAAGCGGACTTCATAGGATAATCCCTTGACACTCCCCCCGCCTTTAGGCGGGGGATTCTTGCTTCAACGATACCTGCCAGGGGAATAGCTTGGTTTTCGCAAAACTCCCTACCGGGAGCTTTTACGGTGGTTCCAACCTATGCTCCCCGGTCTTATGGTATCTCCACAAGCGTAGATTCCCGTGGGTCCCACGGTACGTCTATATGAATATCCCAGGGAGGATAGATATGACAAGCCGTCAACTAAAAAATCCTTACGGATTTTTTGCCTTATATCCCCATACTTAAAGGCAGGGGCTTTACGGCTCTTTTGGTAAAAGCGGCCGATTCAGGGCAGAGGCATTATAACGATGTTTCTGCCCTCGTTTTTTAGCCATATTATGGATAGGTAAAGGCTGCGGAAATGCAGGATAATCTCACAGGCAAAGTTTACCTAATGTGCCGACTGTTTACGACGTTTGGGCGGGCATAAAAGCGCTTTGCGAAGCAAAGACCACCCGCCCAAATGTGCCGCAATGAGGCGTGGGAGGCGCAGCCGACCTAGCCGAATGGAGGCCAAGCCGCCTACCGGCGCCGCAGCGTAAACAGTCCTGTTATACGAAGTGCCCGTGCTTT
>JAITHD010000261.1 GCA_031280155.1 Treponema sp.
CGCTTCAGCGGGAATGCCTTGATTATCATTATGAACCAATGAACGTTGGAGAATTGCGGAAGGTCGTGGATTCCTGGCTGGACAAATACCACTTCTACCGCCCCCATGAAGCCCTGAACGTCTTGACTCCGGCAGAGTTTTACGCCACTCTGGGGCTATCCATTCCCACAGCCGCTGTGTCCTAAAGGTAGTGAGTACGGACAACACGCTTGACCTCTTGTCTATCTTGTTGTATACTAAAAAAGTCAAATAGACCTACCCAGGCGGCGTGGGAACGTAATGGTTATGGAGGTTCCGGCTCTTGGAAACAAAGGTGAAACCGCCGTAGAAATACCTGCTTAGAAAAAAGAAAAAAAGCGGGAAGGAAGTAGAAATTTTGGGGAGCAAGCCGGACAGCCGGCTCAAGCCCCAAGCCCTAGAAAAAACCTTTAGGCAGGGGCAGTTGACACTTAGATAACTAATAAAAATAAGATAGAGCAGGTATGAAAATTCTTGGTATTGAATCGTCTTGTGACGAGTGCGCCGCAGCGGTGGTAGAAAATGGGAAACAGGTTTTGTCTAATGTGGTGGCGACTCAGATTCCTATTCACGCGGCCTATGAAGGAGTGGTTCCTGAAATTGCGAGCCGTATGCACACTGAATGGATTTATGGAGTGGTACAGGAAGCCTTGAAGCAGGCGGGATTAAGACCAGCTCAGATCGATGGAGTCGCCGCAACCGCCCACCCCGGAATGTTAGGGTCTCTTCTGGTGGGACTTTCTTTTGCCAAAGCCTTTGCATGGTCCCGGAAACTGCCGTTCATTGGGGTAGACCACATGCTTGCCCATCTTTATGCATCCCAATTAATAGAAGCTCCTGAAGATGTTTTTGCAAGCCCTCCGGAATATCCTTTTTTAGGGCTTCTTGTTTCCGGAGGGCACAGTATTATTTGCAAAGCAGATAGTTTTGACGAGGTTACAGTGCTGGGAACCACTATTGACGATGCCGTAGGAGAAGCCTTTGACAAGGTATCCAAGTATTATGGGTTCGGCTATCCTGGAGGAGCGGCTATAGATAAACTTGCTCAAAAGGGGGATCCTTCGGCTTTTAATTTTCCTATGCCCAATCTCTACAAAGGAGAACACCGGTATGACCTTTCCTATTCAGGACTGAAGACCGCAGCAATCAATCAGCTTGAGCAGTTCCGCAACAAGAAATCCGCTGCAAATACCGGCGGTGAGCAGGCGGGACCTGAAGATATCGCCGCTTCGTTTCAAAAAGCCGCAGTGGAAATCCTGCTTCGCAGCTTGTTTCGGGCAGTTGAAGACACCAAGATCGCCACTATCGTAAGCGGCGGCGGTGTAGCGGCAAACTCCTATCTTCGAGCCTGTCTTGCTGAACAGCCAGAACTTCGTTGTATATTCCCAAAACCTGCACTCTGCGGCGACAACGGCGCTATGATCGCGGGCTTAGGCTACCAATATCTCAGCCGGGGGGTTCGGTCGCCGCTCAATACTGCGGCTTCCGCACGGGTACGGACATTTAAACGGCGGTATCCATAATATAACTGTATCATAATGATACAGTTATAACGTTACAATGACTCATATATATCAAAATGATACAGGCAATGAGCTTAATCCGATCAAATCGTCAAAACTTATTTTCCTCAAGAAAAAGGATGATACCGGTTTTCTGAAAAATATTTTCTTGTATTATAAAGAAATATTTTTTGTGATTATTTTTTTTTATTTTTTCAATAAGTTGGCACGATTTATGCTATTATATAAGTGTTGATGAGGAAATCAGAGGTTCGGAAGTCTGGAAATGAACCGTTTCTGAAGAAATCCTCAATCGAACACATCTATTTTAATTTTTAGGAGATATTGTATGAAAACAGTAACGTTGTATCGTCCTTCTGTACTTGAAAATGCGTTCCATGATTTTGACCGGTACATGGGATCATTCTTGGGGGAATCCTCTTTGTCCTCGGGGGCGCGGGTATTCAGCCGGCTTCCTGCGGTAGATATTCGGGAAACCAACTGCGCCTATCTGTTGGAGGCGGAACTGCCCGGCTATGATGAGACGAACATTCAGGTTCATGTAAACGGCGGGGTTCTGACTATCGAATCTAAACAGGACGAGGAATCAAAAGAGGCCGCTGAAAAACCTGAGCCTTCAACCGCAGGAGGAGCTTACGTTATTCGGGAACGCCGACAGGCTTCATTCAGCCGCTCATTCAAGCTGCCGGAAAACGCCGACACTGAACAGATCGCCGCAGCCTTCAAAAACGGGGTCCTGAGCTTGGAAATCAAAAAGCGGGCGGAAGCTCAGAAGCGGGTAATCCATATTGAGAAAAGATAAGAAGGAATAATAAGATGCCGGGGATGTTTGTTTCATTCCCGGCGCTTTTTGGGGTTCGGCTTTCTTCATAGTTTGTTGATTACCTGTGTTCCCATACCATTGTTTCAAGTACCGCTGAATTGCAATTATCCGTGTGTATGCCTAAAATCAGCATCGGCGCCCAGGCTAGAATTGGAGGCGGAACCAAAGCCATCCATAGGTGGTGATACCAAGGGAAGTCTCTTATGTGAGCGGCGCCGAAAAATGTGTAGCCCTTATCCAGTCTGTCCAAAATCTTTTGGGTTGTTTTCAAAAGGTCCAAACCCGCCTCGCCTTTGGTTTTTTGATATGCTTCCACTTCCCAAGGATTTTCCGAAGACCCTGTAAACAACTCGTATGATTCGACATCACTATGGGCGTCCAGCATCCAGCACCCGTTCAGCTCAGACCCTTTAGGCGTTGCGGTAAAAACAAGGGTATGTTCCATATTTCCATCTTTCAAAAAAACATAAAAACTATGGGATACAAAAAGCGTCTTTTTACTCTCAACTGAATAGGCTCTCCTATGATAGGCTTTTACTTCACGCCCGTTTGGAGAAGATACAACAGTTTGCAAATATTCCTTTACCCGCATCGGATTAGCCGGATCTCCTCTTGCAATGTTTTCAGGCAGTTCATTGAGGTCTTGATTGGCTTTTATTGAAGCGCAGCTAATGAGGGATGTTAAAAACGCGACAGCTAAAACAAAAAAAAGGGTCTTCATCAACGGCATTGCCTTCTGAGAAACCCCTTCTTCCGCAAGGGAATTGGGACTCTTTGATTCAAAATTATCCCTGCTGGGATGGAAGAGATGAAAAGAATTAAGTGACAAAAAGAACGTATATCGTATATCGTATATCGTATATCGTATATCGTGACTGGACGTTTTAAAAAGCGCATATAAACCCTTTTTTCCACCCCAAAAAACTATATCATTATTTTATGGAGTGTTATACTAAATTTAACGCTTTTTCTTGAAAGAGTCAAGTAAAAAAATTGTAGCCCTCCAACGCTGCAACATTGGATTTGGGGTATAGTCTTACCTTAAATGTCCTTTGTATCTTCATATCGTTATACCCTATCTTGACTTTAACGCAGAAGTCCCGTATCTTGATTACAAAATTATCATTGCGCCTTATATCCCAACGCCTAAAGGCGGAGGTTTTACGGCGGACAGGATAAAGGTATTATGCACATGAAACCATTACTAGTTGTATTAGCCGCCGGTATGGGAAGCAGATACGGCGGACTTAAACAAATGGATCCAATAGGACAGAACGGAGAAACCCTGCTTGACTATTCGGTGTATGACGCGCTTAGATCAGGATTTGAGAAAGTCATATTCATTATCCGTCACGATATGGAAAAGGATTTTAAAGAACTTGTGTTAAGCCGTATGAAATCTGTAGCCTATGAGGTGGCGTATCAGGAGCTGGATGCGCTTGTTCCGACGGAAATCTTTGAAAAAGCTCAGGAAGCAGGCAGAACAAAGCCCTGGGGCACTACCCACGCCTTGTTGTGCGCCGCAGATATGATTAAAGTTCCCGCTTTCGGCGTGATTAATGCGGACGATTTTTACGGACAGGAAGCCTTTGACGTGATGGGGAGCTATATGCTTTCCTCGACAATTACCCAGGCGTATATTGTACCCTATCATCTGGAAAAAACCCTCAGCCCCCAGGGAACGGTTGCCCGGGGAGTCTGCGAAATCAAGGATACCTGCTTAGTATCAGTGAATGAGCTTACCGCCATTGCAAGAGAAGAGCAGGGCATTTTCAATACCCTTGAGGATGGTTCCAAAGAGGAACTCCCGCCGGATACGCCGGTATCCATGAATTTTTGGGGATTCCCTCGAAGCATACTCCCTAGTTTGCGGAAATATTTCTTTGATTTCCTGCAAGACCCTGACAATTTGTCTAAAAACGAATGTTATCTGCCGAAAGCGGCGGATTGGATTATCAAGAATGGACTGCTCACGATTCGATCCCTTAAAGCGGATTCAGAATGGTTCGGTCTTACCTACAAAGAAGATCGGGAAGCTGCGGCGAATCGGATAGCTGAACTTGTAGCCGGCGGCGTATATCCAGCTTCGCTTTGGGAATGATTAAACATGGAAAAAGATCAGAAACTTATACAAGAAGCAGCGCTTCAATTCGTCATCTATGGAGATTTTGAAAAGGCTGTCCCTTACGGTAAGGGGCATATCAACGATACTTTTGCGTCCCAGTGGAATCAAGCGGGACTGACGGTTCGGTATCTGCACCAGCGGATCAATCACAAGATTTTCGTACGCCCTGATCAGGTCATGGAAAATATTCAGCGGGTGACCAATCATATCGCCGCAAAACTGGAGGGCCTTCATGATCGGAGCCGCCGAACCCTGACCCTTGTTCCAGCCCGAAACGGCGGATCTTGGGTGCGGGACAGCGCAGGGGGCTGGTGGCGAACCTATCTTTTTATCGAGGGAACTCATACCTTGGATATAGCCTCCTCTCCGGAAGAAGCTCGATTTTTGGGAAAAAGTATAGGCTGTTTTCAGAACCAGCTTGCAGACCTTCCCCAGCCCCGGCTTCACGAAACAATACCGAATTTTCATAACATGGAAACCCGGTATCAACGGTTTCACCAAGCCCTTAAAGCGGATATCTGTCACCGGGCTAAGGACGCGGAAGAAGAAATAGCCTTTATGCTGGCAAATGAAGAACGAGGCGCTCTTCTCATAAAAGCCCTGAAAAGCGGGGCGCTTCCTGAACGGATCTGTCATAATGATACAAAAATGAATAATATTCTTATAGATGATCAGCCTTCAAAGATGGAAGACCCGGTTTTCTGCGTTGGGGATTTAGACACCGTGATGCCTGGGACCAGTCTTTTCGATGTAGGAGACCTGATTCGGACAGTATGTACCAGAGCGGTGGAAGACGAGCAAGACCTTGCCAAAGTGAGTTTCGATCCGGTTTTTTTCCAAGCCCTGTTAGAAGGATATCTATCGGAAGCAAAAAAATTCTTGACCTCTGAGGAAAAACGGCTTCTTCTGGAAGGGGGCAGAAACATTACTCAAATCATGGGACTCCGATTCTTAACTGATTACCTTGAAGGAGATCACTATTACCACATCAGCCGGGACCGGCACAATCTTGACCGATGCCGCAATCAGATAACCCTTATCCGGTCTATAGACGCGGAATGGGAAAAAGCGGAACAGATCGTTTCTTTATTACTAGCATGATAAAAAACATGACGGCATTTCAAATAAAAGTCCGCCTTGTTTGAGTATGAGCCGGGAACAAGGCGGACTTATAGCGGCTTGGTTTTCCATGCCCTTTAGGGGTATAGAGCAGAGGATTAAAGGATCCGTTTCCAGAACCAATTATTAGGCTGCACCTATCCCAGAGAGATGGTAAAACCCTTGACGCTTTCCAGCTTTTTCATTCCCGAAAAAACCAACTCTTAGGTATCATCCGATGAAGACTCATCCGGCTTAAACAATTCGTACACGTTTACCTCAAGGGCTTCGGCAAGGTTTGCCAGCGTAAGCGGCGATACCCATTTTTTGCCGGTTTCAATATCAGAAATGAAATTAGTCGAAATATGAATCTGTTTAGCTAATTTTGCTTGGGACAAATTCCGCCGGTTTCGACATTTTTTGATGTTGGTACTAAAAAGCTGCCGTAATTCTTGTTCTTTCATAGTATATATTTTTTCCCCAATAAACCAAACTAAAGAAAACATTACTGCTTGAGCCTGTTCCACAGCTCAAGTTCTAAAATACTGATATATAGTGTATCTTATGAACTAAAATTGGTCAATGTTTTAGTTTGATTTTTTATCTGGTTCGCCGTAAAACCCCTGCCTTTAGGCATTGATATATAAGGCGGCAAAGGGCAGTGGATAGTTTGAAAACCTATTGTCTAAACTTAGAAACAAATAGGACGCCCAGTCTCATGGTAGAATGGAAAACGAAAGCCATTGTATGGAGGCAAGCCGTGAAAGGTTCAACCGAGTGTCCTGCGAGGATTGTACCAGCAGTCCCCTGCATGAGGGAACTGGCAAGAAGGGAGCGGAAAGCATTGTCGGAAAAGACGAAGTTCCGGCTGAAATTGTTCGACTGGTACCGCAACACCTCTCAGGGTTTTTCGCTTTCAGGGACCGCCGGACGCGGCGCTCGCCTGCCGGCATTTCGGCATTCACCGGTCATAGTTCTGCCCTGGAAAAAACGCTATGACCCCAAGCCTCTGTCCTCACTGGAGAACAAGCCGTCTGTCCTGAAGCGGAAGCGGGAATCCTGTTTATTGGTCTGTGCCGCACGGGGATACGGAAAACAGATCCCAGGTATTCGGCAAAAAAGATACGTCGCTGGGAAGGCTGATAGCGGGGGAGAACCTGTTTTTCAGGGGGACACGAAACCACAAGAGTAGGTCCTATAAGGCGTAGCAGGGCAGCTTATCGGGTTCCACATGAAGCATGTGTATCTTTAGGACAAAACACTACGCCGTTTGCGCCATTGCCCCTGCAACAAAGAAGCGCTCATACATACCGCCTGCTCTCCCCAAGCGGAAACGCCAAAGCCGCGCTGGAAAAAGGCGG
>JAITHD010000082.1 GCA_031280155.1 Treponema sp.
TCCCTCTATAAGCTTTGGCGGGATCACGAACATATCTATAGCGACGCTCTGGTGAAGCATATCGGAAAACATATCGCGTTACTGGGGATTCAAAAGAAATAAGCTCCTTGGCGGCGGCAGCGCCGCCTTATTAAACCCGGTCAAGGCATATATTCATAGAGGCGGTTACAGCGCCATTTACATTCAGCAATAAACTCGATATAATCTAAAATCAAACATTCATTATTAGAAATGTTTAAAAATATAATCCTGAAACTGTGTAAGATTGAGGAGGAAATAAGGATGAAACGATTGGTAGTTTTAGGGTTTTGCGCCCTGTTTGCCCTAACCGGAGCGTTTGCCGGCGCTAAGAAAGAGCCGGCTAAAACGAATGCGCCGGCTGCGGCGGCAAGCGACAATTCCCTTCAAAATGTGCTCAACAAAAAGCGGCTCATTATGGGTTTAGACGATTCATTCCCGCCTTTGGGGTATCGTGATGAATCTAATGAGATTATCGGGTATGACGTAGATTTGGCGAAAGAAGCAGCCGCACGGCTGGGAGTTGAACTGACGTTGCAGGCTATTGACTGGAACGCCAAAGAACAGGAACTCAATACCGGGCAAATTGACTGTATTTGGAATGGATTTACCATTACTGACGAACGCAAGCAGGCGCTGACCTTCACCAAGCCTTACTTGCGTAATGCTCAGGTAGTGGTGGTGAAAGCGGATTCCCCGTATAATGCACTTGGGGACTTAGCGGGAAAAGTCGCGGGATTACAGGCGGGTTCGTCGTCGGTGAAAGCCTTGGACGCGGCGGCGGACTTAAAAGCCAGTCTTGCAAATGTGATTGAGTACAAGGATTATCTTACGGCGTTGATGGATCTTGAGGTAGGCGGAGCGGATGCGATCATTATCGATCTGGTTGTGGCTAACGACAACATCAAACGGTCTGGAAAAGCCTTTCGTATTCTGGAGGAGACTCTTGGCTCTGAGGAATTCGGGATTGGATTCAGGAAAAAGGATCATGCCTTAGCGGATAAAGTCTGGGAAATCTTAGAGGCTATGGCAAAAGACGGAACTGTAGCGCGGATCTCCACAAAATGGTTTGACGCCGACATCTCTATCATTGGAAAATAGTCTAATTTTTGTATTATGGTAAAAATGCTCGGCATCATGCTTCAGGGAGCGGGAATATCTCTGGAAGTATTTTTTCTTACGTTGATTTTTTCCCTTCCTTTGGCGCTGCCGATTGCATTGGGACGGATGTCTAAAAATTGGCTGATCCGTAATGTGATTACCGGATATTTATTAATCGTCCGGGGAACCCCGCTTATTTTGCAGCTTATTTTTATTTACTTCGCCCCTAAATATCTCTATAAATTTCTTAATGAAGCTTTGGCTGAATTGATTGCAGCCGAGGGATTTTGGCGGATTCTTAGGTTTGGCTTGTCCTATAACCGGTTTACCGCGGTTATTATTGCATTTACGCTGAATTACGCCGCTTATTTTGCGGAAATTTACCGAGGCGGGATAGAATCTATCTCCAAAGGTCAATATGAGGCGGCAAAGGTTTTGGGCTTCACCCGTTCTCAAACCTTTGCCCGGATCATTCTGCCTCAGGTTATCAAGCGGATTCTGCCGGCTGCTGGAAACGAGGTGATTACTTTGGTGAAAGATACCGCCTTGGCTCAAGTCATCGGGGTGGCTGAACTTTTTCATGCCGCCCAAAACGCGGCAGCTCGGGAATTCTCTACGACTCCGATTTTTATAGCAGGAATTTTTTATTTTTTGATGAACTGGGCGGTTTCTCTGGTATTTAGTTGGTATGAGAAAAAACTTTCTTATTATTCCTAATGCATAGTATTTTCTGAAGGTATATACTTCCGATACTAAATAATATGGTTACAGTTATTTCTTTGGGGGGGTCTATTGTTGCTCCCGATGGGGTAGATGAATCTTTTTTAAAAGATTTTATAGTTCTGGTTCGGACTTTGCTGACCCAGGACGAAGAGCGGCGATTTATTTTTGTCGTCGGCGGCGGCGGACCCGCCCGGGCTTGGCAGAAGGCGTACCGGTCTCTCACTCCAGCGTCGATTGACGAGGAAGCCGACTGGATCGGCGTTATGGCGACTCGGCTTAACGCCCAGCTCATCCGGGGAATCCTGAGAGAATGGTGTACTCAGGAAGTTGTAACGGATCCGACTCAGGTCTCTGGATTTGAAGGCAGGGTATTGGTAGCCGCCGGCTGGAAGCCCGGATTTTCTTCTGATTACGATGCGGTATTGCTGGCGGAACGGTTTCATGCTGATAACGTGATCAATCTTTCCAATATTGCCCAAGTATATACTGACGATCCCAAGATCAATCCTCTAGCAAAACCCATCGACGTTATCTCTTGGAAGGATTTCCGCGCCCTCGTTGGAGACGAGTGGGTTCCGGGAAAAAACGTTCCTTTTGATCCGGTCGCAAGTCAGTACGCTGCCCATATCGGTCTTCAAGTAATATGCGCCGCTGGACGCAATTTAGAAAACCTGAAAAAAATTCTCAATAGAGAGCCTTTCTTAGGGACTACTATAGGTATATGACGGGAAATTGGGGTATTAAAAAAATAGGGATTGTATTTTTTTGTATCAGTCTTTTTTTGATCCCTGCCTGTAAAAGCAAAGCGCCGCATCGGCTTGTTCAGTCTGACGGCGCCTTACGGTTGTATACTGAACAAGCGGTTATTCCTCTCTTTTCTGACGCTTCTAAGAATAAGAATTTTTTGATGACCCTTACAATAGATGTCCCGGATCTGTCCGAATACGCCCTCAAAGCGCTTATACAGAACCTGTTATACGATGACTTAGAGCCGAAGGTCTATTTTGAACAGCTTGTGGGTTTCTATGAAAGCCAGTATTTTGAGATGCGGTCTGTACTGGAGGAGTATCCTGATTTGCCGCAAGGAGCCTTGAATTGGACTTATCTGGAAACCCTAGAAACGAATTTTCCGATAGATCCGATTATGATGATAAGCCGAAGTAAAGAATATTATCTCGGCGGGGCTCACGGTATGCGAGAAAGCCAGTATTTTGTGATTCATAGGAAACAAAAAAAGCGGCTTCAGCTTGAAGATATTGTAAAACCCGACGGGTTCCCCCTAGTACAGGAGTATATCCAAGAGGCTCTGCGGGTATTTTCAGGTATTACGCCAGACGCTCCGCTTACTAAGGGCGGATTTTTTGAGGATCAGGCATCAATACCGGAAAATTTCTTTCTTACTTCCGAAGGACTAGGTTTTCACTGGAACCCATATCAGATAGCTCCTTATGTGATGGGACATATTGAGGTTCTGATTCCATATAAACAACTGCAAGGAATGTTGATCTCTTTGAACTAACCTTATACAGGGAAACGTAATTCGAGTTTTCTTGTATTCCCCATTTGTTTACACTATACTATATAGACAAGGAGGGCATCATGGAAACAGCGGCATTTTTGAATGATTCTGGTATCGCATTAACTGAAGCAAATCGACCTAATGAGGCAATCTCCCTGTTTCGTAAGGCGCTGATTATGGATCCTGAAAATCCTTTGTTATGGTTAAATTTAGGTGTCGCCCAGCAGCGAACTGGAGATTATGATGAGGCCTTGAATAGTTTTCAGCAGGCGATTTGTATACAAGATACCTTGGCTGAAGCATGGGTTTCTATGGGACTCATCTATTATGAACAGGAACAGTTTGATTTATCTGAAGCCTGTTATCATTCTGCTCTTGAACGGGAAGGATATGCGCCTAAAACATGGAATAATTTAGGCGCTCTCTATTTTACTGAAGGGAGTTATGAAGAAGCCCGGCATTGTTTTGAGGAAGCGGTTAGTTTAGCCCCTCTGTACTATGAAGCATTGTATA
>JAITHD010000174.1 GCA_031280155.1 Treponema sp.
ACAATCCTCATAGGACACCCGATTGAGCCTTTCACGGCTTGCCTCCTCAGTACAATGGTCTTCGTTTTTCCATTCTACCATGAGGCCGGGTGTCCTATTTGTTTATGAGATTAGACAGCTGGTTTTTAGGTCTCTATGGACCTGATGGCTATCTTGACGAGACTTCTTCTCTTGCCTACTATTTTCTTATGAATGTTGATGAACTTCGCGCAAAATATATTGAATTTTTCAAATCTAAGAATCATGTTCAGATTCAGGGCAAGTCTCTCCTGCCTGACAACGATCCAACGGTACTGTTTACCACAGCGGGGATGCACCCTTTGGTGCCTTATCTCCTGGGAGAAGCGCACCCTGAAGGGAAGCGGCTGGTAGATTACCAAAAATGTATCCGCACCGGTGATATTGACGCTGTAGGGGATTCGAGTCATCTTACGTTCTTTGAAATGCTTGGCAACTGGTCTTTAGGGGATTATTTTAAAGAAGAGGCGATTAGGATGAGTTTCGAATTTCTGACCTCTTCTCAATGGCTGGGGATTCCGCTGGAAAAGATCGGGGTCACGGTTTTTGAAGGCGATGAAACCGTACCGCGAGATGAAGAATCCGCGGCGATTTGGAAACAACTGGGAATACCGGCGGGACAGATACAGTACCGTCCCCGGTCGGATAACTGGTGGGGCCCCGCAGGGGCAACGGGCCCCTGCGGTCCGGATTCGGAAATGTTTATTAATATGGGCAAAGAAGCCTGCGGTCCCGATTGCGGCCCCGGTTGTTCTTGCGGGAAATGGCTCGAAATTTGGAATGACGTGTTTATGCAGTACAACAAAAACGCCGCTGGAGACTATGAACCGCTGGCTCGCACGTGTGTGGATACCGGTATGGGCATTGAGCGGACTGTCGCTATTCTGAACGGCAAGAATTCTGTGTATGACACAGAGATTTTCATGCCGGTTATACAGGCCGTTGAACAGTCCGCCGGGTACGCCTACCATACCGATCCGAACAAGGATATATCAGTGCGAATAATCTGCGATCACGTTCGGGCGGCAACAGTTATTTTAGGGGATCCCAAGGGGGTGAGTCCTTCTAACCTGGGGGCGGGTTATGTTTTGCGCCGGCTTATTCGCCGGGCGGTACGGCATGGACGCAAACTGGGCATTCAAGGCCCGATGCTTTCGCCTATTGCTCAGGTGATCATCGCCCAATTATCCGGTCCTTACCCAGAGCTTGAGGATCATCGTACCTATATTATAGAAGAACTTGATAAAGAAGAAGGAAAATTTCTAGAAACTCTGCTTAAAGGGGAACACGAATTTGAAAAACTTCTTCCTAATCTCTTAAAGGATCCCCGCAGGGTTATGTCCGGCAGACTGGCGTTCAAACTCTACGACACCTACGGCTTCCCTATAGAACTTACTGAAGAGCTTGCCAAAGAAGGAGGTCTCAGGATAAACCGGCAGGAGTTCGATGAAGCGTTCAAAAAACATCAGGAACTGTCTCGGGCGGGAAGCGCGCAGCTTTTCAAAGGCGGACTTGGGGATCAAGGAGAGACGGCTGTCAAATATCATACCGCTACTCACTTGGTGCACCAAGCCCTGCGAAGGGTGCTGGGAAATCATGTGGCCCAGAAAGGGTCGAATATTACCGCGGAACGGATGCGGTTTGATTTTTCTCATGGCGCTCCAATGAGTGAAGACGAAATTTCCCAAGTGCAGAGCCTAGTAAACCGCCAGATTGAGCGGGACTTGAAGGTTACTATGGAAGTAATGAGTCTTGACAACGCTCTAGCGTCTGGAGCTGTCGCGCTCTTTGGGGAAAAGTATGAATCTCAGGTAAAGGTGTATACTATAGGCGATTTTTCTAAGGAAGTCTGCGGAGGCCCCCATGTGGAGCGCACCGGCGGCATGGGAATTTTTCGGATTCAGAAAGAGCAGTCCTCTTCCGCGGGAGTGCGGCGGATCAGAGCTGTACTGGAATAGAAATTCGAAAAATAATGTAGTATAATTAAGAATATACGGCTATTCTCGTAACCTGACGGCTGGTTATTCTTTATTATACTATAGAGGGTGTGATATATGAAACGATTTATAAGTATGATGCTGATCGGTATGGTCGCGGCGGTTCTGGGGTTTGGGCAAACCGATTTACAGCCTGTCGCTATTGTACGGCTTTCAAAAAGCGAACCTATTACGGTAAAACAGTTTAGAACCGAGGTTGAGCGGATGGAAAAACAGGCGGGCAGGTCATTGACCGCTGACGAACGGCGTCAGGTGCTGGATGTCATGATCAATGAACGGCTTGCCATTCAAGCGGCGGAACGGGATAAGATAACGGTATCTGAAAATGAGATAAATCAGCAAATTCAGCAGCTCCGTTCCTCCCTGGTTCAACAGCTTGGGCGGCAGCCTACGGACCCTGAATTCGCTGCCGCTGTCCGGAATGAAACGGGTCTTGAGGTGCCGGTTTTTAGAGAACAGCTCCGCAAACAGTTAATTACTCAGAAATACCTTATGTTTAAAAAAGATTCACTGCTCAAATCCATCAAAACGCCGACGGATTTGGATATTCAGAACGCCTATAATTTGTATAAAGCCCAGTTTGTTCGTCCTGAATCGGTACGGTTTTCTATGATTCAGGTTCCTTTTGGAACAGATACCGGGGCTAAGACCAAAGCGAGAGAATTGGCGGAGCGGCTTATTCGGGAAATAGGGGCGAATCCCGCGAAATTTGATGAAACGATGATCAAGGGGCAAGGGCCTAACGCGGGATACCAAGGCGGGGACGGCGGATATTTGCCCCGGAACGCCCAAGCCCAGCAGGTGGTGGGGCA